>CAYJNC010000073.1:0-4447 GCA_964371185.1 uncultured Christensenellaceae bacterium | reverse complement strand
CTTAACATGAAGTACAAGTATATTTGTGCTTATTTGAAAGGGAATGTTGTTAAAAAAGAAGTCCGAGAACGGTTAGAGGCCGCTTATGATAGGTCTTGTCATAAACGTAAAATGCCTGCATCGTTAAAAGACGAATATGAAAAGACGGCACAGGTGACTCATATTCATATCGGCAAGGTAGGGGACGTTTGTGCAAGCAGGACAACAAACTATATTAATGCGCACTCAAAAGACATTGTGCTCTATGTTGAACCTTCAAATTCAAACGAAAAGTATGTTGTTAAGAAGACGGTAAACTCAAAAATTGCCCACTATAATTGTTTTTATAGGGCGGCGGACGGCAAAATAACAAACGAAAATTTCGGTGAGTTGTTTGATAATGTTGTGGGAGATGTTAAAATATCGGGAGAGATTAGCGAGATTTTAACAAGCGTTGTACAAACGGCGGAAGAAAAAGGATATACTGTTACATTGATAACCGATTGCTTACAAAAACAAGTGACTAAATAATACGAGGTGTAATAAATGGATATTTTTAAATACGTAGACGAAGTTGTTGCTTATTACAGGGAAAATATTAATATATATAAAGGTATTTCCAAGATTTTGAAAGAAATGTTAGAGGAGATAATTGTCTTTAACTCGGAATACACTCTTGCGGTCACAACACGTGTTAAAGACCCGAAAAGTGTACGGGAAAAACTAATCAGAAACAGTTATTACAGGTTGCATACAACCAAAAAAGATATTGTCGAGAATATTCAAGACATTATCGGGCTCAGGATAGAATGCAAATTTACCGAAGACGAAAAATATGTGTATTCTTTGTTCGAAAAGCTTTTTCAAAAGTCTGACGACCAAATATATTATTACAACGAAAAACACCCGAAAATTCGTTTTAAGTTGTCGGAAAAGCAACCGCTAAAGCAGAAAAACGGTATGGATATATACAAGATAGACGCTCGCTACGAAGACAAAGAAGGCGATAATGACACAAGAATTAACTTTGAAGTGCAAATTAAGTCTATGGTCAACATGTTTTGGGGAGAGGTAGAGCATAAAATAATCTATAAGAATCAGTCGTACTTTATGGTAGAACAGCAAGTTGCGGATTCTATGATGTCTATTAAAGAAAACCTCGATTTGGTAGACAGACAATTGCATAAGTTATACAAGAGATATAAGCGTGAAGACAATTCTAAGTTGCAATACCGCAAGGAAAACATGGAGGGCATACTGTCTAAGTTAATTCACGATACTTTTGCACGTAAGATGAAAAACGAACTTGGGTTTGTCGTGCAATTCAAGGAAACGTGTGACAGCATTGTAGATTATATTTTTGTTGTTAACAATGCCGCCCAAATGGAAGATTACGGGCGAGTGCTGATGGATTTGTTCTACATAACCGGCAACATTGCAAAAAAAGAAATTTCTTTCAGGGAAGCAATTGCCTTAGAGCAAGAGTTTCATACAAAAGACGGGTTCATAGACACGGTAGGGGTTACTATTCAGCGGTTGATGAATGTTGACTTTAATTGGCATCTGTTTTTTGTAATATTGTTTGAAATAGAAAGAGGCAACAACGTTGCCGATTTGGAAACGTATCTAAGGTATTATAAAGGTGCGTTGGTTGCCAATGCGAAACTAAGTCGTTTAGAAGAAGTCTTCGACAATGAAATATCTGCGAAAATGAAGGTAGACTTAATGAACGAGATGGGTTATGTTTTCAGAAGACATGCAGACATCGTGCTTTTATACAAAGACGGTATGCGTGCGCTTACAAGGGCACTCGAAAAAACGGTCACTAATATTGTGAAAGACCGACCCGATTGGAACAAAGAAAAATCAATTTATTTTCTGTATTTGAATAATAGTGTAAATTTAGACACTTAATTATTTAAAAAGTATGGAAATTGTTGTAGAATAGTAGGGACGATGTATATGCCTAAAAGAAAGGATAATAAAGTTACAATGAATATTGTTTTAAAAGATGGAAGTATAAGAGAAGTAAACGAGGGAGCAACAGGGCTTGAAGTTGCCAAATCTTTGAGTCAGAAACTTGCTAAAGCTGTGCTTGTAATGAAAGAGGGAGAAGACGTAAAAGACATAACAACACCCGTTAGTGAAGGTGCGGTTGTAGAGTTTTTAACGTTTGATGATGAGGAAGGCAAAAGTGCTTTGTGGCACAGTGCGTCTCATGTTTTGGCGCAGGCGGTTAAACGGTTGTTTCCAAATACTATGCTTGCAATAGGACCTTCTACCGACAGCGGTTTTTACTATGATTTCGATTCGGAAAAACCATTTTCTAACGAAGATATAGCCGCAATAGAAAAAGAAATGAAAAAAATAGTGGCGGAAAACCTTCCCATAACAAGAGAAGAAATGCCGAGGGACAAAGCCATAGCCTACATGGAAGAGTTAGGCGAACAATATAAAGTAGAGATAATTAAAGATTTGCCCGAAGATGCAATAATAAGTTTTTATAGGCAGGGCGATTTTATAGATTTATGTGCCGGGCCGCATGTTGCGTCTACCGGAAAAATTCGTGTGCCCAAGCTGCTTAGGACTGCAGGTGCTTATTGGCGGGGAGACGAAAAAAACAAAATGTTGAATCGTATATACGGTACGGCGTTTTTGAATCAAAAAGATTTAGACGAGTATCTTAAAAAAGTAAAAGAAGCGCAAGAAAGAGACCATAACAAACTCGGTCGAGAATTGCGTTACTTCACGACGAGTCCGCTTGTCGGTCAAGGACTGCCTTTGCTAATGCCAAAAGGTGCGAAGACTATTCAAACTCTTCAACGGTTTGTGGAAGACGAAGAAGACAGAAGGGGTTATATTCCGACCAAAACACCTTATATGGCTAAAAGTGATTTATACAAGATTTCCGGGCATTGGGATCATTATAAAGACGGTATGTTTGTGTTAGGTGACGAAGAAAAAGACAACGAAGTGTTGGCGTTGCGTCCGATGACATGTCCGTTCCAATATGAAATTTACAACGCAGAACATCATTCGTATAAAGATTTACCTATCAGGTACAGGGAAACTTCCACGCTGTTTAGAAACGAGGCCTCGGGAGAAATGCACGGTCTTATTCGTGTCAGACAGTTTACTCTGGCAGAAGGGCATATTATTTGTACGCCCGAGCAACTTGAAAAAGAATTTAGCGACGTCATAGGCCTAATCGGCTTCATGATGGAAACTTTAGGAATTAAAGACGATGTTACATATCGGTTCTCAAAATGGGATCCTAATAACAAAGAGAAGTATATCGGCGATGCGGCAGAGTGGGACAGGGTACAAGGGTCTATGCGAAACATATTAGACCATATCGGCCTTGCATACAAAGAAGCAGAGGGCGAGGCGGCGTTTTACGGACCCAAGTTAGACGTTCAGTTTAAGAATGTTTTTGGCAAGGAAGACACGTTGTTTACCGTTCAAATAGATTTTTCTTTGGCAGAACGTTTCGGTATGACCTACGTTGATAAAGACGGTCAGAAAAAAACTCCTTACATAATTCACCGTTCTTCTATCGGCTGCTATGAAAGAACTTTGGCTATGTTGATAGAAAAATATGCCGGTGCATTGCCTATGTGGATGATGAGCGAGCAAGTACGTATCATGTGTATCACGGATTCCGCTAAAGATCATTGTTATGACTTTGCAAACGAGCTGAGAGCGCTTGGTATAGCCGTAACCGTAGACGACAGGCAAGAAAAAATAGGATATAAAATCCGTGAGGCTCGTATGGAAAGAATACCTTATTTGCTTGTTGCCGGCGAAAAAGAAGTTGAAGAAAAAACTTTTGCCGTGCGTAAGCGGGCCATAGGTGAAATTGGTAATTTAGGCACGGAAGAGCTTAAAAATATTATAAAAGGTGAGTTGGATAATAGAGTTATATTTTAAATTAAATAATTTTAGGTTAAAGGGCAAGGTCGTAGGGCGTTGCCCTACAACCCACTTAGGAACGAGGTTCCTAAGAACCTAAATGTTTTGAACTTAACCCGAACAAAGTTGGTAGCGATAGCTTTTGCGTAAACGAGGGCGTTTACAACCGAGTAGCAAAACAGAGCGTGACTTTGACGAGGAAGAGGACGAGCAACGATACGTACGTAGTTTCGACTTTAGGCGAAACGTAGTAAAGTTGAGTTTGTGAGGACGATGCTTTGCGTTTCTTTTAACTATAATGATATTAGCTGAAAAGATATAGAAAGTATGTGTTCACCTTATTTTGGTAAAAAAGCATCAGAAAAACCGCAGGAATTAACTTGCGGTTTTTGGTTTATCTTTTTACGTAAATATGGTGATAAATTGCTATCTAAACCATTTACACTATAATTAATATAATATAAGAAATGCGGTAGCATTTCTCG
This sequence comes from uncultured Christensenellaceae bacterium, assembly GCA_964371185.1. Classification (GTDB taxonomy): domain Bacteria; phylum Bacillota; class Clostridia; order Christensenellales; family Christensenellaceae; genus CAYJNC01. The sequence continues at coordinate 71 of CAYJNC010000073.1, read as the reverse complement.
GGTCAAGGGCACAAAAGTGCCCTTGTGGGTATTAGGGTGAAACCCTAAGGTCTTAAGTTAGTAGTTAATAG
>CAYJNC010000072.1:329-8285 GCA_964371185.1 uncultured Christensenellaceae bacterium | reverse complement strand
TGGGCGGAGACGCATTTTATGTGTTTAGACATGGTGAAGATGCGTCAAGCTATGACACCGGCATTCCCACTAAAGAAGCGTATATTAACTATTTGGGGGTTGCGCTCGAGGGGCAAATAGGCGAAGAATATGCACAAAGTGACGGAAGAATTACAATAGAAATGCCAAACGGTTGAGCAAACTGTTGAACAAACTATAGGAAAATAAAAAAGGCTTTTGGTTTTTGCCAAGGCCTTTTTCGTATTGTTTTTATGTAAATACCATTTGCTTATTTTTTTATGATAGGGGAGGGTGCAGAATTGTAGACGGTAGAAAGTGGTTCTACAGAAGAAGTGAGCCAGACGTTTCCGCCTATTATACTACCTTTCCCGATAACTGTATTGCCGCCCAAAATGGTTGCGCCCGAATATATAACAACATGGTCTTCAATGTCGGGATGACGTTTAACTCCTTTTATGGGGTTGCCGTTTTCGTCTAACGGAAAACTTTTTGCACCAAGGGTTACACCCTGATATATTTTTACGTGCTCGCCTATCGTGCAAGTCTCGCCGATGACGACACCTGTTCCGTGGTCTATGAAAAAGTAGTCTCCTATTGTTGCACCCGGGTGAATGTCTATACCCGTCTTGCCGTGTGCAAGCTCGGTCATGATGCGAGGCAGCAAAGGTATTTCAAGTTTATAAAGTTTGTGTGCCAATCTAAATATGCTGATAGACTCAAACCCCGGATATGCAAGCAAAATTTCTTCGTGTGAAATTGCCGCCGGGTCGCCGTCGTAGGCGGCTTTTATGTCTGTGCCCAAAGTTTTTGAAATGGCGGGGAGTGCGTTCATAAAATCAAGAGTAAGCAAACGTGCCTTGTCTTTGCACTTGTCGCACACTTCTTTGTTTTGTTGTTGTAATTCGCAATCGTTTACCAACACTTCCGCTATCATACAATCGAGAAGAATGGCGGCGTGGCCTAATCTTTCTTCTATTGCGGTTACAAATTCGGAAGGCTTTAATATGTCTGAACTGTAAATATTGGGGAAAATTGCGGATCTGATTAGGTCGACCAACATGGCAACCTTCGCCTTCATACCAAAACCGCTCACGACGTCTTCTGTTAGGTAGTGAGAGTTAATGTTTAAAAGCTCTTTTGCTATTTTAGGAGCATCTGCTTTCAGCCAGTTTTGTATCATTATGTATACCTCCAAAACGGTTTTTATAATTATGACCGTAAAAATTTTAATAAAAAAGTGTACTTATATATTATATTAAAGTATAATAAACGTCAAACGATATATTTTATGACACAAAATATAATTAGGAAAAGGAGGCAGTTATATGCCTATTACCATAAACCCAAAGTTGCCGGCGGCTACCACGCTTGCAAAAGAAAACATATTTGTAATGGGGGACGACAGGGCAAAAACGCAAGACATTCGTCCGCTTAGGATAGCGGTGCTAAACATTATGCCCACAAAAGAGCAGACCGAAACACAATTAATTCGCCTGCTTGCAAATTCGCCGTTACAGGTTGAAATTGTGCTTTTGCATCCGGAAACCCATGTTTCAAAAAACACTTCTGCCGAGTATTTAAGAACTTTTTATAAAACTTTTTCAGACATAAAACACGAAAAATACGACGGTCTGATAATAACGGGTGCGCCTGTAGAGCAAATCCCGTTTGAAGAGGTTAATTATTGGGACGAGCTTAAAGAGATTCTTGAGTGGAGCAAGAAAAATGTTTATTCAACCATGCACATTTGTTGGGCGGCACAAGCCGGATTATACTATCATTACGGTATAAAGAAGTATATGCTTGAAGAAAAACTTTCGGGTATTTTTGAGCATTCTACTCCCGAAATCAAGCCGAATATTTTGCGTGGGTTTGACGATTCCTTTTTTGCACCGCATTCAAGGCATACCGAAGTTCGCAAACAAGACATAATAAATAACGAAAAATTAACCTTGCTTTGTGAGGGCAAAGAAAGCGGAGTGTATATTGTTTCGGCACGCAACGGCAGACAGTTATTTGTGACCGGCCATCCCGAATACACAAAAGAAACTTTAAAGGGCGAGTATGTTCGGGATATTAATAAGGGTATGGAAATCGAGCCGCCGAAGAACTACTTTACAGACGACGACATGGAAAAAGAAATTGTTGTCAAGTGGCGAGGACATGCTAATTTATTGTTTAATAATTGGTTAAACTATTATGTTTACCAAGAAACGCCATATGATTTAGCGGCGATAAAAAATGAAGAGGAGAATATTTAAAAATGAAACCTGTAGAAAATTTAATTGATTTAATCGGGAATACACCGATGCTTAACTTAAATAACATAAACAACAAAATTTGGTGTAAGTTAGAGAGTTACAACCCACAAGGAAGCATAAAAGACAGGGCGGCATATTTTATGATGCAACAGGCCATAAAAGACGGTAAGATAGACAATGATACCGTTATTGTAGAGTCTACAAGTGGAAATACGGGGATAGCGCTGAGTTTTATTTGCACTTGCTTGGGAATGAAATTAAAGCTAACAATGCCCGAATCTATGAGTATAGAACGCAGAAAACTTTTGGCGGCATTGGGTGCCGAAGTAATTTTAACACCTGCTGCCGGTGGCATGAGGGGTGCAATAGAAAAAGCAAGAGAAATAGTACAAAAGGAAAACGGTTTTATGATAGGGCAGTTTGACAACCCTGCAAATGTGCAGGCGCACAGGGAAACAACTGCGGTTGAAATAATAAATGACATGGACGGCAAGGTAGATATTTTTGTTGCCGGTGTTGGAACGGGCGGCACAATAACAGGTTGTGGCGAGGCATTAAAGGCTCACAATGAGAATGTTAAGATTGTTGCGGTAGAACCCGACGAAAGTGCGGTGTTGTCGGGTGAAAAACCGGCTCCGCATAAAATTCAGGGAATAGGTGCCGGGTTTGTGCCGAAAATTTTAAATCGAGACATAATAGATGAAGTAGTAAGAGTCTCGGCCGATGATGCGGTTAAAACGGCTCGTTTGCTTGCGCAAAAACAAGGTGTTCTCTGCGGAATTTCTTCGGGGGCTGCGCTTTGCGCCGCCATTCGGCTTTCAGAAATGCCGGAGAATGCAGACAAAAATATTGTAGTAATATTGCCGGACACGGGCGAGAGGTATTTATCTACCGAATTGTTTTAAGTAAGAAGGCAAGTGATATATGTAAAATCCGCAGTTTAATAATAAAAAAGCGTGGAATCTGTTGAAGACGATGCTTTCTTTGTTAATATTTGCATATATTTAACGTTGCCGCGTACAGTAGTTTAATAATAAATTTGAACATAAAAGATTTTTAGGGGGGCGATTATGAAATTTGCAATAATAGGAACGGGGAAAATATCCGATAGGTTTATGAAATGTGCTAATTTGTGCAAAGGATTTGAGGCCTATGCCTTGCTTAGCAGAAATGCGGATAGCGACTTTGCAAAAAGGCACGACATAAAAGTTGTGTATACGAGTTTAGAGCAAATGGCTATGGACAAAGAAATAGAAGCGGTATACATAGCCAGCCCAAATTCTTTTCATTATGTGCAGGCGATTACTATGCTGAATGCAAAAAAACACGTTTTGTGTGAAAAACCGGTTTGTTCTAATGAAGAAGAATTTAGTGAAATTATGGCGTGTGCCAACGAAAACAAAGTGGTGTTTTTGGAGGCGATGCGGCCGCCTTTTAATCCGTCGATGCAAAAATTAAAAGAATTGATTGCCAAAATGGGACAAATTCGGGGGGCTAAACTTTCTTTTTCCAGGTATTCTTCTCGGTATGACAGGTATAAAAAGGGAGAGATGTTCAATGCTTTTGACCCGACTTTATCAAACAGTGCACTTATGGACATGGGCGTTTATTGTGTTGCTATGGCAATAGAGCTGTTTGGAATGCCGAAATCGGTTAGCTGCAAAGACCATAAACTCGAAAATGGTTTTATGGCAGGAGGAATGATGCTTGCTCAATATGAAGACATGGTTGTTACCTTAGATTTTTCTAAGATTGCGACTTCGTATGCGCAGAGTGAAATTTTCTTTGAAGACGGGTCGATTTTAATAGATAATTTAGACTACATTTCGGGTGTTACGGTAATAACCAACGACGGTAAAAAAGATGCCGGATTTATATACGATGAAGATGAAATGCGCCATGAAATTGCGAGTTTCATGGAATATTGCAAGAGTGAAGTGCCGGATTGCCATACAAGAAGGACACAAGACACTATGAAGATTTTAGACCAAGCACATGCTCAATGTGGAATTCGTTTCGTAAGCAACAAATAAACAACATACAATAAAAAGGCTTGTGCTGAAGTACAGGCCTTTTTTGACAGATTAAATGCTTGACATTAAAAAAAAACAGGCGTATTCTTATATAGTGAACAGTGTTCTTTATTAAAAACATATTTATGAGGTAGTTGTGCAAGTATTAAAAGAAGAACTAAGAGAGAGAATAATTAAATCGGCAAAAGAAGAATTTATTACTAAAGGTGTATCGCGGTCTTCTATGCGTGGCATTGCTAAAAAAGCGCAAACCACTGTTGGGAATATATACAGATATTATGTTAATAAGCAAGAACTGATAAACGCCATATTAAACCCTGTGTTTAAAGAACTTGAACTCTTAGGCGATAACCTGGCGGTGTCGACCGGCATAGAAAACCTGTTGGGTGAAATAGAAATAAATAAGACTGTTTTGGTGGGTTATTTATATAATTGGGCAGACCGCTTGGCAGACATGGAAAACGTATATTCGGATGAAATGTATATTATTGTTCATGATGAGGACATTAATGATCATTATCATAATTTGTTTACCGAAATACTAAGCAAAATTGTGAATAAGCAACCGGAGTTTTCAAAAGACGAGCAGGCGGCACTTTTGCTTTCTCGTATGCTGGCAAGGGCAATTACGGCCGGGCTAAGAGAAGGCCTTAAGCTCAAGTGTTGCAGTGAAATTTCTACCGATGATTTTAAAATGATATTAAAACACTATATAAAATACTCTTTTTCGTTAGATAGTGGCAGGGCAGGTGTATGAGAGTATTGTTTTCTTGTGGAGGAATAAATGAATTATATTAAATTTTCTGATGTTAGAAAAACATATCATGTTGGTGAAGTAGACATAAAAGCGTTAGACGGCGTTGATTTTGAAATAAACAAAGGTGAATTTGTTATTATTGCAGGTGCATCGGGTGCGGGTAAAAGCACGATACTAAATATTTTAGGCGGAATGGACACCGCAACTACCGGCGAGGTTTTAGTAGACGAAAAGAGAATAGACTCGGTCAGCGAAAAAGAGTTGACGGAGTATAGAAGGTTTGATATTGGCTTTGTGTTTCAGTTTTATAACTTGGTACAAAACTTGACAGCAATTGAAAATGTTGAATTGGCGACGCAGATTTCGAAAAATCCATTCGATGTTGAACAGATTTTAGATCAGGTTGGGTTACAAGACAGAAAGGATAATTTTCCGTCTCAACTTTCGGGGGGAGAGCAACAAAGGGTAGCCATAGCAAGGGCGCTTGCGAAAAACCCGAAATTGTTGTTGTGTGACGAACCGACGGGTGCGCTTGATTATGTTACGTCTAAGCAAATATTGACGTTGCTTCAACATACGTGTAAGGCATATGACATGACGGTAGTTTTAATTACGCATAACTTGGCACTTTGCCCAATAGGCGACAAGGTAATTAAAATAAAAAGCGGAAAGGTTGCATCGGTAACGATAAACGACAGCCCCAGTGCGATAGAGGAGATAGAGTGGTAATATGAAAAACAAGCTACTTCTTGAAACACTCAGGACAATTAAAAAGTCTTTCGGGAAATATATATTGCTTACGTTAATTGTGCTTATGGGGGGTGCGTTTTTTTCGGGTATGCTTTCCATACCTTCTGCAATGGGGCAGAGTGTAGACAATTATGTTGACGAATATAATCTGTTTGATTTTCAAATATATTCAAATTATGGGTTTGACGAAGAGGACATTAAAACACTTCAAAGTATAGATCCCGGTTATGTTGTAGAGGGTGTGCACCTATACGATGCACAAGGTGTTTTCGGCGAATCGGAATATATATTTCGTTTGGAATCATACGGCAAAAACACAAAAATTAACCAATTTGAGTTGATAGAAGGTAGGTATCCTACCGAAGAAAACGAAGTTTTAGCGGAAATTTCGGGTGATATGTATGGCGCACCGAAAATAGGTGACGTTGTGACGTTGCAGAGGGCGACGGCAGAACTCGACGATATTTTTTCGACAAACGAGTTTACAGTGGTGGGCATTGTTGTAACACCTAATTATATGAGTCTCGAAAAAGGTTCGAGTATGCTCGATAATTTAGCGCTCAATTCATTTTTATATATTCAAGAAGAGGCGTTTTTGCCCGATTATTACACAACCGCTTACATTCAGATTCCGAACGCGAAGGGGCTAAATTCTTTTGACGATGAATATGCACAATTTATAGAAAACGAAGAAAAGAAGATAGAAGAAGTGGTGCTTACCGCTCAATCGGCACGGGCAAACAGCATTAAAGAAGAAGCAAATGAAGAGTATGAAGAAGGTTTACAGGAATATAATGATGGTGTAGAGGAGTTTAACACCGAAATTGCAGATGCGGAAAAGGAAATCGCCGACGGCGAGCAGGAACTTATAGATGCGGAAAAGGAAATCGCCGACGGTAAAGAGGAACTTGCAGACGCACAAGACGAAATAGATTCCGCTATTGCCGAATTAAAAAGCGAACAGGCAAATGTTGAGACACAAATAAACGATTTAAATATTAAACGGGCAGAAATATTACCCACCCAACAAGATCTTACGAATAAGTTAAACGAGGTAGATGCCGGTTATGCGAGTGCAACGGCAGAATTTACAAATGCGGAAGCAGAAATTGCAGCCGGAAAAGAGGCTATAAACGCCGGTATGGCACAGTTAAATGCCGCTCTTGCAACGCTAAACGAGCAAAAAGCACAGCTCGATAGCCTTATTGCGGCAGGCATGGCAACCGCAGAGCAGATTGCGGCGCACGACCAAATTGTTGCACAAATAACAGAGCAAAACAATGCTTTGCTTGCTTTAGATGCGCAAATGCAAGAATTATCGGTAAAAGAGCAGGAGCTTGCGACAACAAAAGCACAGACTCTTGGCGAGCTCGATGCCGCAAGGGCGCAGATAACGGCCGGATTAGATGAAGTTAATGCGGGAATAGCGCAAATAGATGCCGGTTTAGCGGCATTACAAAGCGGAAAACAGCAGATAGAAAGTGGTTTTGCCCAAATAAATTCCGAGCAAGCAAAAATAAACGATGGGATTAAAGAACTTGAAGATGCCGAAATAGAGCTCGAAGAAGGCAGGATAGAACTTGAAGACGCAAAAATAGAGCTTGAAGAAGGACGAATAGAGGGCGAGCAAGAACTTGCCGATGCACAAAAAGAGCTTGCAGATGCAAAAGAAGAGATAGATGAGCTGGAGGAGGGCGAATGGACAATTCTAACCCGAGACATGCACTATTCTATGGTGGCCTACCAAGACACTATCAGCCAAATGACGGCAATAGGCCTAATATTCCCGATATTTTTCTTTATGGTGGCGGCGCTTGTTTGCTTGACTACAATGAAACGCATGATAGACGAACAAAGAGGGCAAGTAGGCATATTACGCGCACTCGGTTATAGCAGGTTTAAATGCGCCTCTAAATATTTAACTTATGCCTTGAGTGCAACGCTTATCGGCGGAGTAATCGGCGTGTTATTTGGCTTACAGTTGTTCCCCCCGGTAGTTTATACCACATGGAATCTGATGTACACTTTGCCTCCGCTAAATTATGACACACCTTGGCTTACTATGATAATGGCAATTGCAATTTTCTTGATTTTGATGGGTTCAATAACTTATAGTTCGATACGTGTAGAAACCATGGAAGTTACAAGCAGTTTG
>CAYJNC010000072.1:0-319 GCA_964371185.1 uncultured Christensenellaceae bacterium | reverse complement strand
CGCCGGCGGGAAAACCGGTATTCTTAGAGAGAATTCCTTTTATATGGAAAAGGCTTTCGTTCACAAATAAAATCACGGCAAGGAACCTTATACGTTACAAGAAAAGGTTTTTAATGTCTGTTTTTGGCATTGCAGGGTGTACATGTTTGCTTATTAGCGGATTTGGATTGCAAGATTCTATTGGCGGAATTGCCGAAATTCAATACAACGAGTTAACACAATATCAAGGTGTGATTTCGGCCGAAGAAGGCGTAACCGAGCAAGAAATAGATACCATTATTCAAGAATTGGCGGTAATTGACCCTGATTTGCAAACCGG
>CAYJNC010000071.1:0-8347 GCA_964371185.1 uncultured Christensenellaceae bacterium | reverse complement strand
CCGGTTCAGAACAACCAAACAACATAAAGCTACCTACCACTATTAGAACAACAACTGTTAATAATTTGCTTCTCATTTCTTTTATTCCGCCTTTTTAATATTTAACTATTATATATAACCTAATTTATTCAGTTTAAACATCATAACGTGGTATACACTAAAAATTCAGTGTGATAGACGGAAAAAAAGCAGAACTTAATACACGAAGACCTCTTACACAAGGTGAAGCGGAGAGGCAGTCGGAGCAGTTTGTTACCGAGTTTACCTACAATTCCAATGCAATTGAGGGCAATAACCTAACCTTGCGAGAAACCGATTTGGTTTTGCGTTGCTTAACCATAGACAAAAAATCTTTAAAAGAACATATATGTACTCAGTTCCTTTTTAGTAAAATAGAACAGAGTATGTTTACACAAGTTTGTTATAATGGTTTAATAATAAAATGAAAAATATTGACATATTAAATATCTGATGATATTATAAATATTGCAGGTGTAATTTTTGCTGTTAATAACAAGTAAAAATAAAGGAAGTCGGGTAATAACCGCACGGAGCCACCGCTGTGACTATGGAGTTTTTTACAAATATACCACTGAATTTTTCGGGAAGGTTGTAAAAAAATGATGATATAGGAGTCAGAATACTTGCTTGCATAGTTTCGTTCATTACTTTAAAGGGCATTTTAAGTATGAATTGTGATAGTAAATATGGGCTATCGTTGGAATTTATTGCAACGATGGCTTTTTCACTTTTTATTTTGTTTTCGCCATAAGAAGTAATAAATATAATGTTATTAGGAGAAAAAAATGAAAAGAATCGGCGTAATTTTAATAGTGATTGTACTTGCTTTTTCGATGGTGTCTTGCTCAAGCGTAATGCCAACCGAAAACGACACTCCCGATGCTACCGAAGTAAGCCAAGCACAGCAAGGCGAATCTGAAGAGGCAGAATCTGTAACAGAGGTAACGGCAACAGGCAGCGGTGAAATTGTTTTGGCGGGATATCGTAATTTGGCTCCCGGTGAACAAGACGGTTATTATTGCAGTAAAATTTTGTATGTTTGGGAACCGCTTGTAACAAAGGACGACAACGGAGAACCTATTCCGAGCTTAGCGGAAAGTTTTGAAATGAGCGAAGACGGCAAAACATGGACGTTTAATCTGCGACAAGGTGTAACCTTTCACGACGGTGAACCCTTTAACGCAGAAGCGGTAGTTGCAAATTTTGACAGAATGAGTATAGATGTTAAACCTTCCGGATTTTATCCTCTCGATATAGAAGGGTATTACCCTAATTTAGAAAGTTACTCGGCAATAGACGAATATACATTCGAACTTAAATTTTCGGAGCCTTCTCCCACAATTCTTTATAACATGATAGATTGGGGTAGCCCAATTTACAGCCCGAAATCTTTTAGTGAAGACGGTAATTTTAACGGAATAGCGGCAGGCACAGGCCCTTTTATAATAAAAGAAAATGTTCTTGACGAATATGTGCTTTTAGAGCGTTATGATGATTATTACGGAACAAAAGCGGCGAGCGAAAGCATAAGGGTTAGGGTTATACCGGATGAAGATACACGCTATTCGGCACTTAAAGCCGGCGAAATAATGGGTATTATTGACTTGAATTCAATATCAACACCTTTAGCGGTTGAATTGTTAGAAGACGAGAATTTCGATGTTTCTACAAATAAATCTACAATGAACAGGTATTTGGCATTAAACGGAACAACTTTCCCATTCGACGATGTTCGTATGAGAGAAGCGGTGAGCCTTGCACTTGATCGTGATATTATTGTTAATGAATTAAAAGACGGCTACGGAACACCCACAACAAATCTATTAAATTATTCGACACCTTTCCATAAAGATTTCCCTGTAGACGAAGATTTAGAGAGGGCAAAAGAACTTGCACAAGAAGTTTTGGGAGACGAGAGAATTTCGATAGATTACTTGTATAATGGGTCAGACTCCACGCAAAAAATAGAAAGCGAGCTTATTTCCGCTTGGCTTGCCGAAATAGGTATAGATTGCAATCTTGTTCCTTTGGAATATGCGGTGTTAAGGGAACGTTTAGGTGTTGCCGATTATGGAATTGCAAGGTTGCAACAGGGTTTATCTAACAGCGAACCTTCTTGGATTTTCAACCGGTTTATGATGCCGGAAGGTGATTTAAACATAGCATACAGCCTCGGTTATGAAAATGACGAAGTTATCGAATTGATGGAACAAGCAACTTCAACTTTAGACATAGAAGAAAAAAGTGAGGCCTACGACAGAATACAAGAGATATCTACCGAAGATTTCCCGGTTGTTGTACTCTACAACGACATGACATTAGCACCCTACAACAAGCAACTTACGGGTTTTGATGCTAAAATCTATGGGATAGACCTTTCAAAAGTTGCCCGGGCTAACTGATGAAGCAGTACTTAGTCAAAAGATTTATACTTTTAATTCCGATATTAATAGGGATAACGCTTTTAGCGTTCTTGCTTGGTACAATTTCCCCCGGGAATCCGGCAGAGTTGGCTTTATCGAGCGAAGGGTATAGCCCAACTCCCGAGCAAATTGAAGAGATGGAAATAAGAATGGGTTTAAACGAGCCCATTCTTGTTCAGTATGGAAACTGGCTAACAGATGTTGTCAGCGGTGATTTGGGCACATCTTATGCAACGAATTTAGACATAGGTTCAGAGCTTATGCGCCTTTTGCCCACCACCCTAAAACTTACTTTTTTTGCAATGATACTAACATTGACATTTGGAATATTATTCGGTTCGATAAGTGCCGCCAACCGAGGAAAACCGATAGATAAATTTATTTGCACAATGGTAAATATTAATCTCTCTTTTCCGACTTTTTGGCTTGCGCTCATACTGATACTGATATTTGCGGAAAACTTAGGTATATTGCCGACAAGCGGAAACGGTGGATTCATACATATGATATTACCGGCGGTGACACTTGCGGCGGCAAGTAGTTCTATAATAATAAGGCAAACAAGGGCAACTTTACTAAAAGAATTTACACAGCAATATTATTTGGCGGCAACTGCGAGAGGGCTTAAAAAATTGCGGCTCGTTTTTTGTCATGCGTTGCCAAACGCAATAATCCCGATTGTTGCAATGCTTGGCAATACGCTTGGTGGTATGCTCGGAGGTTCGGTTATAATAGAATCTATTTTTGCCCTTCCGGGCATAGGTAATTACGCCTTAGATGCAATAAGCAACAGAGATTACCCTGCAATTCAAGGTTATGTTTTATTGGCGGGAGTAACTTTTATTGTTATTTCATTTTTGGTAGATGCAATAACTGCATCGCTTAACCCCAAAATACGTCTGGGAGGAAAAACAATATGAAAAAAAGTAACTTTAAACTATATTTTTCCGCAAGTATTATAATATTAATTGTATTTATGAGTATTTTTGCTCCTTTTATAGCACCGCAAGATCCTACAGAAATAGACATGAGTGCAACCCTTGTGTCACCTTCTGCCGATTATCCTTTAGGCACAGATGCCCTTGGGCGAGACATGCTTAGCCGTGTAATATATGGCGGACGTGCATCTCTTGTGATTGCATTGGCGGCTACAACATTATCTATGTTTTTCGGGTTGATACTTGGCATGGTTTCGGGGTATTTCGGTGGCATACTTGACGCTTCCATTACCGGCATTGCAAATATATTTCAGGGGATACCCGGCACTTGTTTTATGGTGGCAATTGCGGGCGTCTTAGGACCCGGCAACATGAATCTTATTTTCGCTCTGTTTATATCGAGCTGGGCAGGGTTTTCAAGAATAGTAAGAACAGAAACGCTTTTGGCTAAACAACAACCATACATAGAAGGGCTTAGGAGTTTAGGCATAGGTCATTTAAGAATTTTATGGAAACATATATTTGTAAATATGTCTTCTAATATTATTGTGCTTTTTACCGCAAGAGTGGGCAGAGCGGTATTGGCGGTTGCGGCATTAAGCTATTTGGGGCTTGGTGTTGCCCCGCCCATGCCGGATTGGAGTGTAATGATAAATGATGCAAGAATGCATTATCGGAGTGCACCACATTTGATTATTGTGCCGGGCTTGTGTATATTTATTTTGCTATTTGCCATAAACATGTTGGGTGATGCCTTAAGAGATAAATTCGATGTGAAAAGTAGGGAGTTGTATAACGTATGAAAGGGATAGCATTAGAAAATTTATCTGTAACCTTTAATCTATCGGATGCGAAAATCAATGCGGTTTTTGATGTGGATACTTTATTTGAAAATGGAAAAATAACCGGAATAATAGGAGAGAGCGGCTGTGGAAAATCTGTATTGGGGCTTGCGATAATGGGTTTATTGCCTCCTTATGCAACCATAACCGGCAACGTAATTTTAGACGGTGAAAAAGTAAACGCAAAAGACATGAATATGAGGCTTGGAAAAGATTTTGGTTTGATACCGCAAAATCCGAGTGAATCTCTAAACCCTGCACGCAAAGTAGGCTCACAGTTGCAAGAGGCGCTGTTGCCTCTTCGCATAAAAAGTAAAGAAAGAAAAAGATTAGCGACCGATCTTTTAGCTAAATATGGGTTTGACGATGTTAAACGGGTATACAAGGCGTATCCTTGTGAGCTTAGCGGAGGAATGCAACAAAGAGTTCTTTGTGCAATCGGCGCCGCCTGTTCACCCGAGTGGGTTTTGGCGGATGAACCAACAAAAGGCTTAGACACGGCACTTTGCAACCAAGTAAGAGATAATTTATTAAACCTTAAAAATTATGGTGTAAAAAGTATGATAGTAATAACTCATGATATCAACTTAGCAAAAGGCTTGTGTGATGTTATTGCGGTAATGTATGCCGGGCAAATTGTGGAGTCGGGAAATGATGTACTAAATAACCCATTGCATCCATATACAAAAGCATTTTTTAATGCGCTTCCCGAAAATAATTTCACTTCAATAGAGGGCGTTGCACCTGCTGCCGACATGGTTTTTGTAGGCTGCCGCTTTGCCGACCGCTGCGAACACGCCACCACAAAGTGTAGAACAAAGAGTGTACCTCAATTTAGCCATAACAATACAAATGTGAGGTGTTTTTTATATGAATGAGATTATTCTTGAAGGTAAAAACCTTACGAAAATATACAGCAATGCTTTTGGGCAAAAAAAATATTCTCCCGTAAAAGATTTTAATATAAGGCTATATCGAGGTCAAAGTTTGGGTTTGATGGGTCCTTCCGGATGCGGAAAAAGCACGGTTGCACGTATGCTCATATGCTTATTGAAGGCAGAAAAAGGAAAAGTTTTTTTTAATGGCGAAGAGGTGACCGGTGTTAAAAGTCAAAAACAACTTGAGTTCAGAGACAAAGTTCAGATGATTTCTCAGCGACCCGAAGGTTTTTTTGATCCGAGTTATAAGCTTAAAGACAGTGTTCTTGAACCTATGAAGGTGCGCAAAAGATTAGAACATGCAAAAGAGAGATTACCTAAACTTTTAACCGACCTAAAGTTAAATGAATTATTACTTAATAGATATCCGCATCAGGTGAGCGGTGGGGAAATACAAAGGCTATCTATCTTACGGGCACTTTTGTTAGAACCGGAAGTTATAATATTAGACGAGCCGACGTCTATGCTCGACATCTCGGTTCAGGCACAAATATTACAACTGCTAAAACAAGTGAAAGAGAAGTATGGTTTGTCTTATTTGCTAATAACGCACGATGTAGACGTTGCAAATTTTATGTGTGACCATATTATAAGAATGTAGCAGGTTATGCCGAAGGTGAAACAACATATAAATCTTCCAACGAAATTAGTTTGATGATGTTTATTGTATTTATTAGAATTTACCAATGAGCTTTAACAGAGTGTTAGGGTATAGTGCTTTAAACAATGCGAAACGGTGTGACTCAATAAACTAAAAAACAGGCATATTTGTTAATCTTATACTATTATAAAATTTCATACACCTTTTTGCCAAAACTTAGGTCCCGTACAGGGTTTAAAATATGGCTTTTATTATAATAGGGTTATATTATAAAACCACGTCAAATATTTTTGTGATATTGTGGTGAATTTGTATATTTGTTATTATAAATACGGTAAATGTTAATATGCGTTGCTCGCGGCAACGGGTTGCTCCTTATATAATTTTGTTATAACGAAAAGGAGGTTTTGTCAATGTTAAACGAAAATATTAGAACTATCAGAAAATCAAAAGGTCTTTCACAAGAAGAACTTGCCATCAAGCTAAATGTAGTACGGCAAACAGTCTCAAAATGGGAAAAAGGGTTGTCTGTTCCCGATTCGGAAATGTTGCTTGCAATATCTGAACATCTTGAAACACCGGTAAGTATTTTGCTTGGAGAATCTATGGTTGAAGAGAAAGTAGCTGATTTAAAAGTGCTTTCCGAAAAATTAGAGATAATCAACTTGCGGTTTTCTAAAAGAAACATAATTAAGCGAAAAATGCTTCATTGGTTTTTTATTATTATTTGTGCCGTTGTAACTGTCGCGTTTGTGTCCTTGGTGATATTTGAAAGTGCATATTTAGGTTGGGATTATACCAATCCGCAAACTGCTTTTATAGGGGTAGCTTTTCAATCTTTAGAATGGATTTTTATCAGAATAGCACCATTTATTTTGGCAGGTTCGATTGTTGGTATAATTCTAACACGCAAAAAAGTATAAAAACGTTGAATAATTAGTTAGAAATAGTAGGGGAGAAATATTCGAATTTCATATATTTTTTTGCTATATCAATCATTATCGGATATTTCTTTTCTTTTTAAAGATCAAGTCCATCCCGCTTAGCATAACAGCACCCACAGCATTTCCGAGTGATGCAACTATAATACTTATCACCGCATCAACAGACCACATTCCCGATACAGAAAAATAAAACATGTTAGCAACGCTATGTTCAAACCCCAAGTATAAAAACATAGGCACACACAAAATCATCGCAACATAGCCACCAACAGCATTAGGAGTGCTGTGTGTGATCTTGTTTGCTTTAGCCACTACATACATTAGCATACCGCAAAAATTGTTTTAAAAAAATCATATAAGTATTGTTTGTTTTTCTACATTTTTTTATACACATCTATTATTATTATCTCTTCAACGGTCGTAATTCTATAGTGATGTTGAAAAAGTCCGACTAATGAAATTATGATTCTTTATCAACAAGCCCTCTATATGAAGCAATAGATTGTAAAAGTTTTAGGGATAAATAGTTCAGTTTTGCGAACGTTTGGCGTATTAATAAATATAGAGTGTAGTAGGGAAGGGTATGGTAAAACCGGATAAACATAAACCTAACGGTAGTACAATGTTTAGTAATAGTCACTTGTAGAAAAAGATAATGTATATAAATTTTTTTAGAGTTAGCATTGACAAACTCGCAGAACTGACTTAAAATAAAGTTGCGAATTAGTCGCAAATTACATTTACTAAAGCAAGGGAGGACGAAAACATCGGTTATTATTCTACTGAACAGCGAAAACGACTGGTTGCTTTTTTCATAGAGAATATACACGGGTCGTATACCGCAAAACAAATACATCAACTCTTAAACGATGAGAGTATAAGCATAAGTGCGATATACAGAAATCTTTCGCTTATGGCAAGGGAAGGTTTGCTCCGCAGAGTTGCGACAGAAAACACAAAAGAGGCTCTTTATCAGTATATAGATCCTAAGAGTTGCCTTGGTGTTGTACACTTGGTTTGTGATAAATGCAGTAAAACGCACCACCTAAACAGACGTGTTTCGGAATTGGTGAAAAATATGGCTATTGACGATTTCGGATTTGTCGTAAGCGAACATAAGGCAATAATATATGGGACGTGTGAGAACTGTTCGCAAATTGCAGAATAATAGATTTTAAGGAGATATAAAATGAAAAAGAAATTATTGGTAATAATTGCACTTGTCGGTGTGATGGTGTTATCTGCTTGTACCGGTGCACCGGTTTCGACCGTTAACGGTAAACAGGGAGAACAGCCGGCTGTAAGTGAGGCCCCTGAAAGCTCGGAACAGGAGAAGATGAGTATTGTAGCGACATCATTTCACGAATACGATTGGGTTAACGAGATTATAGGTGACAAAAAAGACGATTTCGATGTTACCTTGTTGATGGATAACGGTGTGGATTTGCATAGTTATGAACCGAGCGTTGAGGATATTTCAATAATTTCATCGGCAGATTTATTTATCTACAATGGCGGAATGTCGCATGATTGGGTGGAAGGTGTTATCGCGCAACCAATAAACGAGAATTTGAAGACGGTGAATGTTATGGCGAACCTCGGAGACCTTGTTAAAGATGAGATTGCAATAGAAGGTATGC
>CAYJNC010000070.1:0-8538 GCA_964371185.1 uncultured Christensenellaceae bacterium | reverse complement strand
AAATTTTTAGGAGGAAGATTTAATGTCTAAGAAAACAGTAGCAATTGTAATTGCAATCGTAATGGCTGTAGCTCTATTTGCGGGTTGTACAGCACAAGAACAAGCGGTGGTAGAACAAGCAGTGGCTGAAGTTGAAGCAGTTGTAGAAGAAGCAGTAGCTGAAGTTCAAGATGAAGTGGCAGCCGTTGAAGAGGAAGCTCCGGCAGAGGAAGCTGCGGCTACAGATTTAACTTTTGGTTATATCGCATATGATATGGCTGACAGTTGGAACCAATACTCAGCAGAAGCATTCGAATATGCAGCTGCACAAATGGGTGTTGAAACAATAGTGCTCGATTCAAGAAATGACATCGCAGAATCAATCAGCGCAATGGAATCTTTGATTCAACAAGGCGTAGACGGAGTTTCAATATTCCCGATTTCACAAGAACAAAGCGCACAACTTGTTTCTATGGCTAACGAAGCAGGCATACCTGTAGCAATAGAAAACATCCCCGTTATTGGAGAAGAAGGATTTGAAAACATTTGTGGTAACGTTGCTTGCAGATATGCAGACATCGGTTACACAGCAATTAACTGGATAGCAGAAAACATTGAAGATCCTAAAATATTCTTTGTAGCCGGCGCAGTTGGTGGCGGTGTATATGAAGAATATCAAAAAGGTGTTGACTTAGCCTTAGAAGAACTTGGCGATGCTGTAACTATGGCAGGAACAGAGCACGGTGACTGGGCAACAGAACCGGCACTTAATGTAACTCAGAACTTTATCCAAACAGGTACAGAGTTTAATGTTGTGTTTGCTAACAATGGCTTAATGGCAATTGGTGCATACCAAGCATTAGAAGAAGCCGGCATGTCTGACATACCGATCGTATCAACAGGCGGTAGCCCGGACGAGTATGCGTTAATTGAAGACGGCACTGAATCGGCAAATATGACAGCTCCTGTTTCTATCCAAGGCGTACAAACTTTCAAAAACTTGTATGATTTTGTTACAACAGGTGCAGTTGCAGCTGAATTCCAACCGTTGCCGGTAATACCGATAACATTGGAAAACATTGACGAATGGGTAGACTGGACAGACTTTGCAGGTGCTTACGAATATGTTTTCGGAGCATAAGCTGAAAGAAATTAATTAAATTAACTAAACAGCGTGCCCCCTTAATTGGGGGCACAATATTATAAAAGGTAAGGTTGTGTCAGATGAATATTGATTACGTAAATTCAAAACCAATTATAGAGATGAACAACATTATCAAAGAATTTTCCGGTGTAAGAGCACTTTCGGGCATAACATTCGATGTCTATAAGGGGGAGATTCATTGTCTTGTAGGTGAAAACGGTGCAGGTAAATCCACGTTGATGAAAGTGCTGTCGGGTGCATACCAGCCTACAAGTGGAAGTATTGTTGTTGAAGGTAAGAGTTACAAAGAACTTACCCCACATTTATCTAAAGAACTTGGTATTAACATTGTTTACCAAGAAAACGATTTAGTACCCACCATGAATGTTATAGAAAATGTTTATGTTGGAAATGAAAAAACTAATAAATTAGGGTTCATAGATTTTAAAGGTGCGGCAAAAAAAGTTATTGCCGACATGGAAGAGTTTGGAATCAATGTTGATCCCTACCAAACAATAGAAACTATGTCTGTTTCAGACCAACAGTTTGTAAAAATTCTAAAGGCACTTTCTGTCGAACCCAAAATTTTAATATTAGATGAGCCGACTTCCATGTTTAACGTTGAAGATGCGGGCAAGGTGTTAAAATTAACCGAAACCATAACCCAAAAGGGTATAAGCATCATCTATATTTCTCACTTCCTAAAAGAAGTTGTGCAAATAGCAGACAGAATTACAATAATTCGAGATGGTGCGGTGGTTAACACTTATACAAATGAAAACAGAGACATGAATTTAAACACCATAACAAGTGATATGGTGGGTAGGCCGGTAGACATGTTTTTTACAAAAGAAAAACATGAAATTGGCGATGTTATGTTAGAAGTTAAAAACTTAAAATTAGAGAAGAATTCTCCGGAGATTAATTTTTCTGTTCGCAAAGGTGAAATTATAGGTTTTTCGGGAATGGTCGGTTCGGGACGTACAGAAATTGTTCGTGCCATTTCAGGTGCTGATCCTAAGTATTCGGGAAAAGTTTATTTAAACGGTGAAATGCTTAAAATAAACTCGCCTAAAGACAGTATAGAAGCGGGAATGGCTCATATAACCGAAGACAGACAAAAGTTAGGCTTAATGCTTTCTAAAAGTGTACTCGAAAACACACTTATTGTGGGATTGCACAAAAAAATCAAGAATTTCTTTGTAAATTACAAGAAGTATACAGGGAAAGTTGAACCGATTGCAAAAGAACTTAATCTAAAAGCAAGCTCGGTTTTCCAAGATGTAATTTATTTGTCGGGTGGAAATCAGCAAAAGGTTGTGCTTGGCAAATGGCTGTATGCAGATCAAGACGTCTACATTTTTGACGAGCCGACAAGAGGCATAGACGTTAATGCAAAAACAGAATTTTATAAACAAATGTCTAAACTTACAAAACAAGGTAAATGTATTATAATGATTTCTTCGGATATGCCCGAGTTGATCTCTATGAGTGACAGAGTATTAGTTGTTAGAGACGGTGCAATTCAAAGTGAATTAGTTGGAGAAGAAATTACAGAGCAGGCTATAATCAATAAAGCTTTGGGGGTATCAAAACATGATTGATAAAGTTTCATCAAATAAAAAAAGAAGTATATTGTCGGATCAGAGAATACTACTTGCAATCGTAATTATAGGAATTATGATAGTAGTGTCTATAATTAATCCTAAATTTATCGACATTAACAATATTGTTGCAATTTTCCAACAGATTTCTGTTTTAGGAATATTGACAATGTCGATGTCACTTTTGCTTATATCGGGCGGAATAGATTTATCTATAGGCAATATGATGGGTCTTATTTGTGTGGTTATTGCAACTGTGTTAGAAACAACCGCTAATATGGGGCTTGCTCTTTTAGGCGGTCTTGCCGTTGGTGTAATCTGCGGATTGATAAACGGTGTTATTGTTGCAAAATCAAAGTGTATACCGCTTATAATTACACTCGGAACAAGCCAGGTGTTTTATGGCATAGCATTATTTGTGACAGACGGTAGCTTTATGAGTTTCGACGGTGTATTTGATCCGTTAAGAAAAATTCAACTTTTCGATGTCATCCCTCTGATGGTACTAATAATGGTTGCTGTTGTGGTATTTGCTTGGGTACTGTTAAACAGAACAAAATTCGGACGCAGAATCGTAGCCATTGGCGGTAACGAAAAGAATGCCTATTTATCGGGTATTAACGTTGATTTCAACAAAATAATGGTTTACACAATTTCGGGCATTATAGTTTTCGTGGGCGCAATAGTGTTTGCGGCAAGGTTAAATTCTGTTGCATCTAACTCGGGTAATGGCTATGAATTAAATGCTCTGACAGCCGCTATCATCGGAGGCATTACCTTTGAAGGCGGTAAGGGCACTATTGTAGGTGCTTTCCTCGGATGTTTGTTTATGGGTATCATACAAAATGCGATGAACATTTTGCAAGTTGACTCGTATATTCAGATCATAATTACAGGTATTATAATTGTTGTAGCGGTTGTATTAAGCAATTTAAGCAACATAAGAAAAAAATAATAAGATGCTTGCGGGGTTTTTATTTAAAACCCCGTTTTTAAAAAACAAAATATAATATAAAGAGGTAAGACATATGAGTAATATTTTTGCGGGACATGCAAATTCATATCATGGGTTTTCTTTCGAGCAGGCACTTTCAGGCATTTCTAAAGCAGGATTTAAATATATTGAGTTGGCTGCAGTCAGAAGTTGGACAGAACACTTGCTAAGCGAAATGACCGACGAACAACTAAAGACTGCAAAAGAGTTAATGAAAAAATATAGAATTAGCCCTATTGGTATGTCCGGTCATTGTGATTTGTTCGACAAAGAACGTTTAGAAGATTTCAAAGAAAATATAAAACTTGCTAAAAGAATAGGCGCAAAATATATTATTAGTTCAACAGGCGAAGCGCATTTTGGCAAAGAAGAAGGAACAAACGACGAATTTTTAATAGAGAATATTAAAGAGTTGGTTCCGATATTAGAAGAAAATGACGTTATCTTAGGTTTAGAATTACATGGTGTTTATTGTACGGGTGAAGGCATGGCAAAAATAACACGTGCCGTCAACTCTCCTTATGTTGGCATAACATACGACACTGCTAACGTTTTGTTTTATGGTGATGTGAGCCCGATTGATGACATCAGAACTTGTGTTGACCAAGTTGTATATGTGCATTTAAAAGATAAAGTTGGCGGAAAAGGTGTTTGGAATTTCCCGGGCACAGGTAAGGGAGAGCTTCCTTTGGCAGATTTTATGAATTATATGGACGAAAATGGCTATAATGGTGCATATTCTATTGAAATAGAGTATACAGAAGAGTATTGTATGAGAGAAAAAGACCAAGAAGGCGACATAGACGTAGCAAACGGCGAGATGGCCGCTTCTTACGAATATTTGAAGTCAATTGGCAGGATATAAAGAGGGTAATTAACAATGAACATTTTGGGAATAGGGTGTCATCCGGATGATTTGGAAATTGCTTGTGGTGGCACACTTGCAAAATATGCGAAGCAAGGCCATAAAGTATTCATGTGTCACGTTGCAAACGGCAACATGGGACATGCGGTCATTATGCCCGATGAATTAAGAAAAATCAGAGATAAAGAAGCAAAAGATGCGGCAGAAGTTTTGGGCGCGGAATCTTTAACCGTTGACGTGGGCGACGTTATGGTTGAAAGTTCCGATAAGACGGTTAGGGATAAGGTAACGGAAATTGTCAGATACACGAAGGCAGATATAATTATTACGCATAACCCCGACGACTATATGCGTGACCACAACGAAACCAGCCGATTAGCCTACGACGCTTCTTTTTGTTGTACGTTGCCTCATCTGTTTACCGAGACTTCAGCATTTGCGAATTTTCCGCCTGTTTATTATATGGATACTTTGGCGGGAATTGGTTTTATTCCGACGGAATATGTTGATATTTCAGAAGAGATGGAACTAAAACTTATGGCAAATGCTTGTCATAAGAGTCAGATAGATTGGCTTTTAGAGCATGATAATATAGATTTTTTAGACTTCATCAAGACTTGCAATAAATATCGTGGACTTCAGGCAAGTTGTGCTTACGCCGAAGGATTTAAACAGTATGCAGGTTGGCCACGTTTCAGGACAAAAAGGATGTTACCTTAAATTTATATTAATTAGTATATACAGTTAAAAGGAGAATAAAATTATGGATATGATGACAACAATTGAAGGTTCTAACATGGAGAATTATTTTCCTAAAGGTTGGGACTTAGCAAAGATAGACGAGTGTTGCTCTAACGGCCCTGCGGATGTGCAAAGCAAACAAAGTTTTTGGCACGATGGTTTTATGCCGGTAGAGTGTGATGATGATACGGTTTTTGGTATGATGATGGGACACGAAATTGCTATTACCATAAAAAATGCAAAGGACGAAGGAAAAAAACTTGCAATGATTCTTCCGGTAGGTCCTATGGGTATGTATAGATGGGCTGTTTTCTTTTTGAAAGAATGGAATGTTAGTTGTGATCATGTTTATGGTTTTAATATGGACGAGTGGAGCGACAGTGAAGGCAATACACTTGCGGCAAACGAAAATGGTTCTTTTCAAAATGCAATGGAAGAAGCTTTTTATGGTCCATTAGGAGAACTAACCGTGCCTGAAACCCAAAGAAATTTCGCTACAAAAGAAAATTTACCTACCTATGCAAAAAAGATTGCCGACTTAAAAGCCGGCGGTGCCGAGCTTGTTACTGTTTTCGGAATCGGCCGTTGTTTCCACATCGCTTTTTGGGAACCACATTTTGCAGAAGAATTTTCAAGTGAGGATGAATGGAAAAAACAAACACATCGTTTGGGTGCAAAACTAAATCCTATGACAATAGAACAAAACGCATTGCATAGTTTTATGAGTAGAACAACCTTAGTTCCGTGCTTTGCAAACACTATTGGCCCCGGTTTGTTTTTACAATCAGACAGAATTATCGGAGGTTGCGACGGTACGTATAACAGAAACTTGATGTGGCAGGGAATGTCTTTTTGGGTAGCGTTAAGATATGGACCAAATATGTGGGTTCCGGCAAGTTACATGCCCACAATGCCCGGTAAATTATTCTATATTAAAGAATTAGCAGGTCCGCTTGGTGCAGATTGCAATTAATGAAAATATAAAATTTGCTTGAGAGAGGGTAAAAAAATTATGACAAAAATAGTTATTATTGGTACGGGATTTATTGGAGACCAACACGCAAATGCGATAAAAAATGAAGAAAGCTTGGAGCTTGTTGCAATTGTAGACGTAAACGAGCAAAGGGCAAAGGAAATGGCAGAGAAATATGGTGTTTCTTACTATACCGATGCAAAAGAAATGTTTGAAAAGGAAAAAGTAGACATGATAGACATTTGTTTACCGACATTTTTACACGAAGAATATGTTTTAATGGCGGCAGAATATGGTGTGCATGTGCTCTGCGAAAAACCTATTACGCTTACATTAGAGTCGATGGACAACATGATAGAAGCCACAAAAAAAGCAGGGGTGTGCTTTATGGTAGCGCAGGTTGTGCGTTTTTGGCCGGAATATGTTGAGATTAAGAAACGTTACGACAACGGAGATTTCGGAGATGTCAAAATGGTGTATGCGGCACGTTTGTCACAGCATCCTATGTGGACACAGTGGCACAAAGATCCAAATAAAGGCGGCGGTGGTTTGTTTGACCTTCATTTGCACGACATAGATTTCCTTCGTCATATTTTCGGTGAAGTAGACACAGTTTATGCGGTAGGTTGGAAAAGCGAAAACGATTGCTGGAACCATATAAACACATCTCTTAAATTCAAAAACGGGTTGGTTGCGGTTGCCGAGGGCGGTTTTGACATGACGGAAAAATTCCCGTTTACAATGAAATTCCGTATGGTAGGTGAGAATGCAAGCATAGACTACGACATGATAGCAGGTTTTAACTTAGAAGATATAGCAAGTTCAAAGAGAATGCTTTCATACTATGAAAATGGAAAAGACCCACAGGTTATTGATATTGACGTGAGTGAAGATGCATACGGCACGGAACTTGCCTACTTTGCAGATCTTATAAAGGAAGGCAAGCAATCGGACATGGTTCCCGTAGAGCAATCAAGAGACGTTGTGCGCATCATGCTTGCAATTAAAGAGTCTCTTGAAACGGGAAATGTTATCAAAATGTAGTTTTATTATAAGGAAGGTAAACTTATGAAAAAAGGCGTTAGTTTTTATACTTTCGGTGAATCTGTTAACTACCGTGAAGCAATGGATCAATGCAAAAAAGCCGGTTATGACGGAGTAGAGTTAGTTGTCAGCGAAACAGGCGAGTTAAACATGAAAACAACCGAAAAAGAAATGGCTGCAATGAAAACAATGGCTCAAGACATGGGACGTGAGATTTGCAGTGTAGGTTCTTGGAATCTGTGGACGAGTAACCTTGTCAGCGATGATAAAAAAGTCAGAGAATACGCAAAGGGAATTATTCGTCAACAGTTGACGGCGGCTTCTGTTTGCGGTGCCGACACAATTTTAGTTGTACCCGGTTATGTAGGCACACCGTTTGCGCAAGGCATAGTTTCTTACGATGTAGCGTACGATAGGGCACAAGAAGCGCTTGCCGATTTGGCAGACTTTGCAAAGCAACAAAAAGTAGCAATCGGTGTCGAAAATGTCTGGAACAAGTTTTTACTTTCACCACTCGAAATGAAGAGGTTTTTAGACGAAATTAATTCTGAATATGTCGGTGCATATTTTGACGTTGGGAACATCATATATATCGGTTATCCGGATCAGTGGATAAGAATACTTGATAAACACATTAAAAAATTACATTTTTGCGATTGCAGATACGACCAAGCTGGTCTTGGTATGTTTGTTGATTTGTTCGAGGGAGATGTTGATTTTGAGGCGGTAATGCATGCCGCAAGAGACATAGGATATGACGATTGGGCAATAGTTGAATTTTTACCGAATTACAAACGTTTTCCGTATCAGTCGATAATTAATGCAAAATTATCTATGGATACAATAATGCAAATTAAATAATTACAATCTAAATTACAATACCCCTAAGCAGAAAACTCATAACTATAGTGTTGTGAGTTTTTTGTCGTTCTTGATATAAAAAAACCTTCCGTTTAAAGACTATAGGCTTAAGCGGAAGGCTAATTCGTATTATCTTTTTCGTCCTTTACGTTTGTTTCGCTCAACCCTCGATCCAACAGATTTATATTGCGTCGGTGTATAATCTAATAGATCTTTTTCTTCGATAACGTCTTTCACAACAGGTTTGACGTCTTTCACAACAGGTTTGACGTCTTTTTTAACAGGCTTATCATTAATAGAAATTTTATCGGCTTCAACCTGTTCTTTTTTAAT
>CAYJNC010000069.1:8236-8637 GCA_964371185.1 uncultured Christensenellaceae bacterium | reverse complement strand
AAACGTATCTTCTAACCATTTGTCTTGTCCTCCTAAAATATTATCAGTCAAGCTCTACTATAATTTCGTCTAAACCTCTTCCGCCGGGAATCATCGGTAATACTTTTTCATCTTCGTGAATATCACAAGAAATTATTACCGGTCCTTCGTGCGTGAAGGCTTGCTTCATTTTTTCATCAAGTTCTTCTTTGGAAGAAATTCTATAACCGTGCGCACCGAATGCCTCTGCCAATTTAACGTAGTCGGTTGCGTTGTTTAGCGTTGTTTGGCAATATCTTTTCTCGTAAAACAAGGTTTGCCATTGCCGTACCATTCCCAAAACGCCGTTGTCTAACACCAAAACTGTTACAGGTATGTTGTTTTTTACTGCGGTAGAAATTTCTTGAAGATTCATATGAAAA
>CAYJNC010000069.1:6227-8226 GCA_964371185.1 uncultured Christensenellaceae bacterium | reverse complement strand
TGAAAACTGCCGTCTCCCGCAATGTTAACTACACGCTTGCCGGTGGCGAGTGAAGCGCCTATTGCCGCACCTAAGCCAAAGCCCATTGTTCCTAAACCGCCCGAGGTTATGAAGGTACGAGGTTCTTTTATCTTTAAAAACTGTGCCGCCCACATCTGGTGTTGTCCAACCTCTGTTGTGAAAACCGTGTCTTTGGGTGCCGCCGCTTGCATTGCCTCTATTATTTCCTTAGGATATCTTGCGTTTAAGGCGGGTTTATCTACAGGGAAATTCTTTTTCCAATCGGCAACGCTGTTTGTCCAGTCGGCCAAATTCTTATCGTTTGCTTGCGAAATAAGCGCCTGTAAAACGTCTTTAGCGTCGCCGATAAGCTCGTAGTTTGCCTTCATGTTTTTGTTTATTTCAGCCGGGTCTATGTCTATGTGCAAAATTTTTGCTTGTTTTGCAAACTTTGTGCGATCGGAAGTTACCCTGTCGGAAAAACGAGACCCGATGGCAATGAAAAGATCACAATTTAATACACATTGTGCCGAGGCCTTTGTGCCGTGCATTCCAAGCATTCCCGTGAATAAGGAATCGTCTTGCGGATATGCGCCTATGCCCATCAAAGAAGTTGCAACGGGTGCGTCTATTTTCCTTGCGAATTCTAACAATTCTTTTTCCGCAGAAGAAGAAAGTATGCCGCCGCCTGCAAATATGAACGGCCGTTGACATTCGTTTATTGCCTGTGCCGCCTTTTTAACATCTTCGTCGGTGAAATGGTTAACACGCTGTATTGCTTGCGGTTTTTTTGCAATATAATTGTATTCTTGCATGGTTATGTCTTTTGGTATGTCTATCATTACCGGGCCGGGACGACCGCTTTGTGCGATGTAGAAGGCCTCACGAATATAGTCTGCCAAATGGGCAACGTCTTTAACCATGAATGTGTGTTTTGTTATAGGAGAAGTTATACCGGTGATGTCTACTTCCTGAAAACTGTCTTTCCCCAAATTTTTCATGTCTACATTCGCCGTTATGGCAATCATCGGAACAGAATCCATGTAAGCGGTGGCGATACCCGTAACCAAATTTGTTGCACCCGGTCCGCTGGTTGCAAACACAACGCCCGGTTTCCCCGTCGCCCGAGCATAACCGTCTGCCGCATGTGCAGCGTGTTGTTCGTGGCAAGTTAGGACATGGTATATATCCGGGCAACCATGCAACACATCGTATACGGGAAGGATTGTGCCTCCCGGAAATCCGAACACAGTGTCTACATTTTGCTCTCTCAAACATTCTACTATTATATTTCCGCCTGTCAGTTTCACGTTATTTTCTCCTTTTTTGTGACTCTTATTAAAAAAAGCCTGCGCTTAGTTGCGCAGACTTTAAAAAACTTTTTCAGTCCTCAGTGTGCTTTTTAAGCACAAACGCAATAAGCCTTGCTAGTTCCGCCAATAATGACGAGACCGAGAAGGCTGAGGAGTGTAAATAAGCTGTTAGTATTTTGTTTAGCCATTTTAAATTCCCTCACGTTTATTTGCATTTATTATAAAGCGAAAAGTTGTTCGTGTCAACGTTTTTTTAACAAACTGCATAAAAAACCACAAATCATAATTTATATAATCTGTTGTCGTTGCGGGCAGTTTGCTCTTTCTTGTCGCCGTCTCGGTAGCCGAGGATAACATGTTCGACCCCCACATAATCTTCCGATATACCCAGTTTTTCTTTCAAAGCCTTGCCGTATTCCGTTTCAAATTCGTCTTTTGCACGAGATATGCAGGCCGCTCCTAAGCCTAAAGCCTCTGCTGCTATAAGCATGTTTTGCACCGCCGCCATGGCGTCTAATTGATAAGTATGCAAAACTTTCGGGCTGGATAAAACCGCTATTACGGTAGGCGCACCATAAAACCCGTCGGCACCCTTGCCCCAGATTGCAGTGTTTATTTTTGAAAGCTCGGCAATAATTTCTTTGTCTTGTATGGCAATAAAAATGGGAGATTGCCTTGCTAAGCCG
>CAYJNC010000069.1:3897-6217 GCA_964371185.1 uncultured Christensenellaceae bacterium | reverse complement strand
CCGCTTGGCGCATATGTGCCCGCCTCTAATACGGCGTTTAATTCTTCGTCGGTAATTTGCTTATTTAAAAATTTTCTGCAACTCTTACGATTTTTAATACAATTAAGTGTCTCGTTCATATATGTTTTCCTCCAAATGATTTTTGAATATTTATTACTTATATTTGTTAAGCAACTCCTTGCTTATGTGGCAATAATCTGTAGGGAACTTGTCTAAGCGATCCTGATGTTCCTCGGCACTTTTAACATAGTTTGCAAGCGGCAACACCTCTACAACGATTTTTTCGTGGTCCGCACGGCTTGCAATAAATTTTTTTGCTTCTTCTAAGTGGGAGTGTTTTTTGCTGTATACACCCGTCCGATATTTTTCTCCAACGTCTGCCCCTTGCTTGTTTAGGCTGTGTGGGTCTATTATTTCAAAAAAGTAACCCATAAGCTCGGAAACGGAAACGATTTTTTCGTCAAACTCCGTTTTAACACATTCGGCATAACCGTCGTATTCGCCTATAAGCATGTTTGTCTTGCCGTTTGCCCGACCGGCCTGTGTTTTTAAAACGCCTTTTAGTGTTTTTATATAGGCCTGAACCCCCCAAAGGCAACCGCCGGCAAAATAAATTGTTTCCAAATATCCTTCCCCCACCAAGTTTGTTTTTTTATTATATATTATATTATTTAGCAAAAATAAACAATGTTTTCTTCGGCTACGCCGTTCGATGAAATGTGCTCGGCAAGTATGGTCAGATGTTTTTTATTATCTGAAAGTATGTCTTCTGTTAAGTATTCTTGCTGATATGCCATTTTTTCAAGTTCGTGCGTTGTTGCGTTTATGACGGCTTCTTCTGCCGACAGCCGAAACATTTGTACTAAGTTGGTTTATACTTTGTGTTTGGAAACCTCATTTGGGTGCATTTCTTTTCGGTAAGGTTTCATTTTATTGGCTTATCGTAATACTTATAAGTCATGCTAATCTTTTGTCTAAAACAACAACGCTGTTACATGACAAAAAGAGTTGTTATATTTATACACACATAAACAAAAGTCTAATCAACAAATTATGGATAATTATGTATTTCACAAACAAGAAAGTTTAATGTGATTTTGAGTAAGAGTAGTATATTGATATACATATATAAATAAGAAATGTTGATTTTTAACAAAAAAATAGTATAATAAAATTGCTGTAAAAGAATTAGGAAAGAGAAAAATGTGAAAATGGCAAATTTTGATTTTGATTTAGTTGTGAAGATAGGTTCTATGGCGTTAATTCGCAAAGAAGACAACGACATAGACTACAATATTTTTTCCAGGTTGGCCAGAGAGCTAAAACCCGGGCACATCCTTGTTTCTTCGGGGGCTACCGAAATAGGCAGAATAGACTATATGCAAAGAAACAGTGGCAGAGAGTTAAAAGGCAACAGAGAAGACATTATGGCTTCGTATGCGGCCCAAGGCCAACCGATATTGATGGAAATGTACAGAAGGTTTGCAAACCCGAAATATTCCGTTCGTCAAGTTTTAATAGAGCACAGCCATTTTAACGACAAAAGAAAGGCCGATCACATAAAGACTTTGCTTTTTTCGGCCGCAAATCAAA
Organism: uncultured Christensenellaceae bacterium; assembly: GCA_964371185.1. GTDB lineage: Bacteria > Bacillota > Clostridia > Christensenellales > Christensenellaceae > CAYJNC01. The sequence continues at coordinate 4,624 of CAYJNC010000069.1, read as the reverse complement.
ACGCTATACCGATAATTAACTATAACGATGCCGTATCGGACACCGAAAATTTAAAATGGGAAATTCGCAACTTGAAATCGGCTAAGGGTAAGGTTGTAGAGTGTATTGATAACGACGAAACGGCGGCGGTAATAACAAATTTAGTGCAGGCAAAAACGCTTGTGATACTGTCGAGCATAGACGGTATTTACACCGAAGTAGGCAATCCGGATTCTATTATCGAAGATGTACGTGCAAACAGCTACGAAGAAATAGAGCAGAAGATAGACAAAATGATGGAGTGTTGCAAAGGTGCGTCTCGGGTGGGTGCTAATGGTGCGGCGGCAAAACTTAAGTTTGCCAAAATGGCTTTGAAAAACGGCACAACGGTTATTATTGCAAATGCGCAAAACAGCCTAAAAGACATTTTGCAAGGCAATGTTAAACGCACATATTTAAGTGTAGAAAATTAAAATATATTGAATTGCACAAACCCTCGGTTAGTGTAGTTTTAAAAACTACGGGCGACATATCCTAAACATAGATAAACAAGAAAAAGAGTGACAATTATTTTATTAAAAGTCACTCTTCTTTATACTTTTATCTCTTTACCCCAACTATTGACAGAAAGCCTAAATATTTAATTATGCTAATTTTTCGCCTAATGCTTTGCAAGCCGATTGAGCGTCGGAATCCGGCTCTTCGTTGCAAATGTATGTTTGTACGCTTTTGGCGCTTGTTTCTTGTT
>CAYJNC010000069.1:0-3887 GCA_964371185.1 uncultured Christensenellaceae bacterium | reverse complement strand
TCTTCCCAATTACGCATCCATTCGCCGTCTCCCCAGCCATATGAACCAAAAAGTATTACATCTTTGTCGGCTAAACTGTCTTTTACGCTGTCCCACATTGGTTGGAATTCGTCTTCTTCTAAAATTTCGTCACCCATAGAAGGACAACCGAAGGCAAGTTGGGTATAGTCTGCTAATTTATCGGCAGAAAAGTCGGCTGCGGTATAGACGTCTACTGTTGCGCCTTTTTCTTTTGCACCTTCTACCATTAAGTTTACCATAGCTTCGGTATTACCCGTGCCACTCCAAAAAATTATTGCTGATTTGCTCATTACTATTCTCCTTATAAAAAAAATTATTTGTTAAGCTATTTTAGCTCTTTTTAGCACTGTCATTTGCAATATATCTCTGCCCGATGCCCATAGTTGCTTGTATATTGCCTTGCACTTGTCGTATTGTGCAAATTTCGTTAAGGCCTCGTCGACATTGCCGTAGACCTTCCAATATCCGCACAAATTGCAGTTTTTGCCTCCGTTACAGATAAAACCTTCGACATCTTTCGGAGGATATCCCAAAAACAAACCTATTTCATGAGGAAATTCTTCTGTAGAGTTTATTCTTTTGACAAGCCTACCTAAAGATTGCTCGACATTCAAATCGTCGTAGCCGTATTTTTGTAATATCTTCTTTGATAAGGCGTTATTTAAATCTTTTGTTATTAAATCTTTTCGATAAACATACACAAGAACGGTATTTTTATTTTTCTTGAGGAATTTTAGCGTGATACCCTTTTTTGCAAAACGTCTGTTTAAAACAGCCATCTGCTCACGTACAGATTTTTCGCAAGTGTACCGAAAAGAAAATAAATTCGCCGGTTTTATGCTTGCCAATGTGGGTGCGCAATTCTCAATTATATACCTCTCCAATTCCATGTAGCCGTGTCTCCCTCTAATATTAAATTGCTGCTAAAATATTTTTCAATGACGAAAGAGAACTCGAATGTGTGCGCTCTACACGTGCATTGCACTTTTTAGCTTCACTGTTTGCACAGGCAACTAATTTATGTGAAACTGTATTAGTGAAGAGAATGACCAAGTCGGGAGAGCCGAATTTTGTTCTTATTTCACCTTTCATTTTGGTAAAAACCTTTGCCTTGCAGCCATATTGTTTACAGGTATCGATATACCTTCTTTCCATACATTCATTACCGCCGATAATTACAACGCTCATAATTTCACCTCTTTAATAGGTTAGTTTTGGCTAACCAATAGTGTTTTAGGTTGCCTCTTTTCAATTTTCGTAGAGGCGTAGGTTAGTTTTGGCTAACTCTGTGTTTTTAAAAATACCTCGGTAGTCGTTGTACAGAGGTCAACACAAGTTAGTTTGAGCTAACTTAAATAATATAATAGTATAAATTATTACGTTTGTCAAGACATATAATGAAATTTTGTTAAAAGACAGCTAAATAAACAAAAGCAGGCTCACCGCCATGACGGCCATTCCGCATACCAGCCCGATTATTGCGGTGTGGTGTTCTCCGTATTCCTTTGCGGCAGGCAATAATTCGTCTAAACTTATGTATACCATTATGCCGGCGACTGCGGCAAAAACAAAGCCGAAAAACTCTGTACCGGCGAATTGTATGAATAAGAAATAGCCGATAATTGCGCCTAAGGGCTCGGAAAAACCCGACAATAAAGAATATTTGAAAGCTTTTTTTCTGCTACCCGTCGCATAAAGGATAGGCACGGCGACGGCAATGCCTTCGGGTATGTTGTGTATTGCGATAGCAAAAGAAACGGCAATACCGGTTTGAGGGTCTTCTAAGGCCGAAATAAAAGTGGCAATGCCCTCCGGAAAGTTGTGTATTGCGATTGCAAGTGCGGTAAAAAGCCCCATGCGCATCAAATTTTGCCTGTGTTCTTGGCTTTGTCCGTTCATCTCTTCGACCGTATGAATTTCGTGGGGGTTTCCCATCTTTGGAATTAATTTGTCTATAAGCGCTATTATTCCTATGCCGGCAAAAAAACCGCAAACGGTAAAAATTGCACCTTGGGTTTCGCCGTAGACTGCGGTTAACGAGTCTTGAGATTTAGATAATATTTCCACAAAAGAGACGTATAGCATAACACCTGCCGACAGCCCCAAAGAAAAAGACAAAAACTTTTTATCTGTCTTCTTTCTGAATATTGCCATTGCACTGCCTACGCCGGTAGCAAGACCCGCAAATAATGTTAAGCCAAAAGCAAATAAAACATTAGTATCCATTTGTCACCTGCCTTGTTATAATATTTGTAAATCTAATTTTCTATATTATAGCAACATAACACAAAAAAATTCTACTGTTTTTTAAATAAAAAAAACCGACAATCTAAAATGATTGCCGATTTTAGTGGTTGATAAGTTGTTATTATCTAACAGATTGTATGGCCTTAATAAACTTTTCGGTGCAATCCGAAAGGTTGTATTTTTCGGTAATGTCTTCTCTGCAAGAAACACCCATCTTAGCCAAAGCCGCCTTGTTGCTGACCAATTCGGCCATTTGCGCACACGCGGAATTGATGTTTTCCGCCCTAACCAAATAACCGGTAACACTGTTTAATATATATTCGCTTGCGCCATAGGTGTCGCCCGCTACCAAAGGAACTTCGCAAGCCATTGCTTCTATGCCGGAAATTCCGAGACGTTCGGTCGAGGTTAGTTGAACCACAACGTCGAAGGTAGAAATAACCGCCGGTAGATCGGAGTTTTTAACATAGCCTAAGAATTCTACATTGTTGCCGATTCCAAGTGTTTGCACCTTGTTTTTCAGTTCTTGTTCTAAAGAACCGTTCCCGACAATTTTAAGCGTTGCCTTGTCGTCGTGGTTTTTCAGAAAAACTGCAAATGCGTCTATAACGGCGTCTACCCTGTTTATTGGTTCTAAGAACTTAACCGAACCGAAGCAAGGGTGCTCGCCTTTTTCTTGTGCGGTGTTTTTGAACAATTCGACGTCTACACCAAAAGGTGTGACAAAATATTTTTTCTCGTCCTTGCAAATGGTTTTCAATTCGGAAATTATGTTTGCCGCCGTTGCACAAACGGCATTGGCGCAACGTATGCTTTTCACCAAAACAGATTTTTTTGCAAGCAAATCAAGCCCGGTCGAAACCATTAAAACAGGCGAAGCCTTTGTTTTTGCCACGGTAAAACCGTAAGTAGCCATGTCAAAGGCTATGATTGCATCATAAGACGATTGCAACAACGCCGCTTTAAGTGGTGCGACATTTTTCTTAAAACCTTTTTGTGTCTGTGCAAACGGTAGATAGTTAACGCTTACGCTTTCGCTTAACTCCGCATATTCGTCTTTTTCGTCGGCCATAGAATAAAGAGTTATATCGTAGTCTTTTGCAGACAATGCGTTTGCCCATTTAATTACATGTGGGGAATTTGCCGCCCCGACTAATGCTAATTTCATATGGTCACCCCTTATTCGGATATTTTAAGCTTGCTTAATCTTTCGATTGCACGCTTGGTGTTTTCCAATGTGTTGAATGCCGTCAGGCGGAAATAGCCTTCTCCCGCACTGCCAAAGCCACTGCCGGGTGTGCCCACAATGTTCGCTTCGTTGAGCAGTTTGTCGAAGAAATCCCAGCTTTTCATGCCATTTGGAGTTTTAAGCCAAACATACGGAGAGTTTACGCCACCGTATGCGGTTATACCAATTGCCTGTAGGCCTTCTTTGATAAGTTTAGCGTTTTGCAAATATTCGCCGATAACCTGTTTGATTTGCGCTTTGCCTTCTTGCGAATAAGCCGCCTCTGCGCCTCTTTGGATAATGTAGGGAACACCGTTAAATTTAGTGGTGTGTCTTCTGTTCCACAATGCATTCATAGAAACTTCGTTTCCGCTTTCGTCTTTGCCCATAA
>CAYJNC010000068.1:0-8638 GCA_964371185.1 uncultured Christensenellaceae bacterium | reverse complement strand
ATGTGTTTCGTGCGGGCACTATTAGTGGTATTAAAGAAAAAACCGCATACGGCTATGTTAAAAAATACATGGAGATGACAGGGCAGGTTGCAAACGAAGCGGAAGTAAACAGGTTGGTACAGGGGATTTCCGGTATCAAGAAGACAACCGGGCAGCATCCGGGTGGTATGGTAATTGTGCCGTCTGACATGGAAGTTTATGAATTTACACCCGTGCAACGTCCGGCAGACAAGCAAGATGCCGAATTTATAACCACGCATTTTGACTTTAACTCCATGCACGATATTTTAGTTAAGTTAGACATATTAGGGCATGATGTGCCCACAATTATCCGTATACTACAAGATTTAACCGGTATAGACCCGCTGACGATTCCTTTAGATGATAAGCAAACGATGGAGCTTTTTTCGTCGCTAAAGCCGCTAAAAATACAATCCGGTCAATTGTTGGGAATAAAAACCGGCACGCTCGGCATACCCGAGTTTGGCACGTTTTTTGTACGACAGATGCTTATGGAAACAAAGCCTTCGACGATGGCGGAAATTGTTCGTATCAGCGGACTTTCGCATGGAACGGACGTATGGATAGGCAATGCGCAAGACCTTATAAAAAATGGGGTTTGTACATTAAAAGAGGCTATTTGCACTCGTGACGATATAATGAACTATCTGACCGCAAAAGGCGTTGAAAAAAGGACGGCATTTTTCATCATGGAGAGGGTGCGTAAAGGGCAAGTTGCAAAGGGCGGTTTTAAAGAAGAAGAGGCGACCGCGCTTAAAGATGCAAACATACCCGAATGGTTTATAAATTCGTGTGAGAAAATAAAATACATGTTCCCAAAAGCCCACGCCGTTGCCTATGTCACAATGGCATACCGAATAGCATATTGCAAGGTGCATCATATGGAAGCGTTTTACGCATCGTATTTTACAGTGCGTGCAGACGAGTTCGACGCTTCTTATGTGCTGGGAGGTTTGGCGGAAATCAAAAAGAATTGGGGAACTTTGGAGAGCAAAGGAAAAACCGCAACGGCAAACGAAAAAAACATGACTACAATGTTAGAGGTTGCCTGCGAAATGTATTTGAGGGGACTGCACTTTTTGCCGGTAGACTTGCAAAAATCGCACTCTAATAAATTTTTAATCGAAGAAACAGGTCTTAGGTTGCCGTTCGTCTCCATACCTAAATTAGGGCAAAATGCGGCAAACGCCATTGTTGCGGAGAGAGAAAAAGAGAGCTTTTTGTCTATCGAAGATTTAAAGAAGAGAGGGAAAGTATCTTCATCGGTAATAGATGAAATGAAGAAGATGGGTACTTTGACCGGATTAACCGAAAGCAACCAAATAAGCATGTTCGATTGATATTATAATTGACTATTTGGTGTTGTACAGATATAATAATTAAATGAGCTTTTTTAGCGACATTTTGTAATAATTGTTTGAGGGAGGAAAATGCGCAAATGAAAATGAGAACGCGCAGTGCAGTATTGTTGGTCATCGTATATGCGTTGGTTGTATTACTCGGCATGTTTGTTATCAATGGCTTAGATGTTGGTATTTATGAAATAAGACCACTCGAAGGCATTCAACAAGGGCTTGATATTACAGGCGGTGTTTACACCGTGTATCAGGCAGAAGACACTACAATAGAAGATTTTGATGAAAAGATGGAAGGTGCTATGGTTGTGCTACGTAGTAGGCTTGACTCGAGAGGGTTGACAGAGGCTACCATAACCAGACAAGGTACCGATAAAATTCGTGTAGAAATACCGATAAACGATTCGAGCGAGATAACCGATCCGGCAGAGATTTCAAGTTATATCGGTACACCGGCAAAACTTGAGTTTAAAGATCCTAACGGCGAAGTTGTTTTGTTGGGCGAAGACATTGTTGATGCAACTGCAATACTGAACAATGACTTGAGTTCTACAGAAAACTATGGTCAATATGCGGTGTCGTTTGAGTTGTCGGACGAAGGTGCACAAAAATTTGCAGATGCAACACTTGAATTTGTAGGACAGTCGATTTCAATAGTACTTGACGACGTGGTTATTTCAAGCCCAACGGTTAACGAAGCAATCCTTACGGGCGAGGGCGTAATTTCCGGCGACTTTACCGAGCAAACGGCACAAAATTTAGCGTTGCAAATAGAAAGTGGTGCTTTGCCGCTTGACTTGAACGAAATTGAAGTGCGCACAATAAGCGCTACACTCGGTGTAGATGCTTTGCAAAACAGTATAATTGCCGGCATAGTGGGAATGCTCATACTGTTCATATTCATGTTAATAACATACAGGTTACCGGGTCTTGTTGCTTGCACGGGCTTTGCGGTATACATACTTTGCGTGTTACTTGTAATTGGCAGTGTGCCGGGCGTACAGCTGACTTTGCCGGGTATTGCGGGTATTGTGCTTGGTATTGGTATGGCGGTTGACGCAAATGTTATCATATTTGAGCGTTTCAAAGAAGAATTTAGAAAAGGCAAAACGCTTCGCACCTCTTTTAAAGCAGGTAGTAAGAAAGCCTTCATTACAATACTTGACTCTAACATAACCACACTTATTTGTGCGATTGTACTTGCCATTTTCGGTACGGGTACTATCAAAAGTTTTGCCTACACGTTGATAATAAGCATACTTGTTTCGATGTTTGCCGCATTGGTTGTTTCAAACGGCGTGATGAAATTATACATTAATTTAAACATCAAAAACCCGAATGTGTTTATGTGGAAGGCAAAAGAACTACGCGCAAAAGCGGTAGAAGAAAGAGAAAACGGAGGTGAATCTGCGTAATGTTTACAGGAAAGTTAAAAATCACGGCAGGTATCTCTATTGCAATAATAGTAATCGGAATAATTGTTTCGGCAGTCTTTGGCGGTCTTAACTTAGGAATAGACTTCACAGGCGGAAGTTTAGTTGTTGTCGACATGAAGGGTGAATACGATGTCGATGTGATAAGAGATGTTCTTACAAACAACGGTGTACAAGACGCCCCGATCGTAAAGGCGGGAGACGGATATACCCAGGCGCAAATTAGGTTGCAAGACGGCGGAGACGACGAACAAATTGCGGCTGTTGCCGAAGCGATAACGGCAGATATAAACGCTACTTACCCGGAAGCCGAACTTATCAGCATAGATAGGGTGGGCGGAGTTACAAGCACTGAAATGGTGAGAAATGCACTTCTTGCGGTTGTTGTGGCTTGCGTGCTTATGTTGGTTTACATTTGGATAAGATTTGAATTGTACAGCGGCATTGCGGCGGTTATTGCCTTGGTTCAAGACGTAATGATAATGCTATCGTTTGTAGCGATTTTCCAATTGCAAGTGAACAGCGGTTTTATAGCGGCTTGCCTAACAATAGTCGGATATTCGATAAACAACACAATAGTTGTGTTCGACAGAATAAGAGACAACAGAAAAGTGCTTGAAGGCAAAAAATATTCAAAATATCAAATTGCGGACATCAGTGTAAAAGAAACATTGACCAGGACGCTAAACACTTCTGTTACTACTCTTATCATGATAGTTTGCCTATATATCTTCGGTGTAGATTCCATCAAAGAATTTGCACTGCCGATAATTGTAGGTTTGTTGGCGGGAACATATTCTTCGATCTTCCTTTCTGCTCCTATTTGGGCGCTTATTGCAAACAAGTTTGAAAATAGAAGCAAGCAAGGCGGAAAAAAGAAGAAAAAGAGTAGCACCAAAAATAAAACGGCTAAAGCATAGCGATTAAAAACAGTGGAAACCCTCTTATTTTATTGGTAAGAGGGTTTCTTAGAATAATAATATGGGATATATATTAAAACAAAAACATACGGTAAAAGAAGACGGCGTGTTGCTCACTCTTAAAGAAGGTCTTCATATAAGCGAAGAGTTGGCATTTCTTTTATACACGAGGGGAATTAGCAGTGTAGAAGAAGGGCGATTGTTTTTGTACCCAAAAAAAGAGCAACTGCATTCTCCTTTTTTATTCAAAGACATGGAAGACTGTGTGAGCATGGTAAAACATGCTATCGCTATGAAAGGGAAGGTTTGTATTTACGGCGACTACGATGCAGATGGGACTTCCGCAAGTGCCATTATGTATAAGACGTTAAAAGCAATGGGTGCAGATGTTTGTTGTAAGTTGCCGAGCAGATTAGAACACGGCTATGGGTTGACCGAAGAGGCGATAAAAAGCATAGCAGACTTTAATTTGCTTATAACCGTAGATTGTGGAATAACGGCTGTTAAAGAAATTGCGTTGGCAAAAGAATTTGGCATAAACACAATCATTACCGATCATCACGAGTGCGGTACGGTGTTGCCGGCGGCAGACTGCATACTAAACCCCAAGTGTGAGAACGAGACATATCCGTATAAAAATTTATGCGGAGCGGGTGTAGCGTTTAAATTTGCGCAGGCTTTGATAGGCCAAGAAGCGTTTTCTTATATAGACCTTGCCGCAATAGCCACAATTGCAGACATAGTTCCTCTTAAAGATGAGAACCGTGTTATTGCATCTTTAGGGTTAGAAAAACTAAACACAAACCCGAATGCAGGAATAAAAATGTTATACGACAAGGCGGGTTTTAAAAAAGAAAAAATAAGTGCCCAAACGATTGCATTTGGGATTGCGTCTCGGCTTAATGCACCCGGAAGAATTTCTTCTGCGCAAGCAACCTTTGATTTATTGGTAAAAGAAGACAAAAATGCGTTAGAGGTTTTGGCGACCGAGCTTTGTGAGCTCAATTCAAAAAGACAAGTCTTGCAAGAAACAATAACAACGCAAGCGTTGCAAATGAAGGTAGACCCGGACGACAGAATAATAGTCTTGTGGAATAAAGATTGGGACGTGGGTATAGTTGGCCTTGCGGCTGCAAAAGTAGCCGAACATTACAACAAACCGGCGGTGCTTTTCTCTGAAGTAAACGGCAAGTTTACCGGGTCGGCACGTAGTATTTCCGGTGTTAATCTGCATGAGGTTTTTTCCACGCAGGAGGAATTATACGAAAAATTCGGTGGTCATGCGGGTGCCGTTGGGCTCACTGTTACTAAAGAAAACCTACAGACAATAAAACACAGGCTTAATTTATGTATGAAAGAAAAGTATGACGACAGTGTTTTTATGCCTGTAAGGTATTTTGACATAGACATAAAAAGCAGTAAGATAACACAGAATTTAATTAGTGATTTGGCAAGGTTAGAACCGTGCGGCCATGAAAATGAAGCGGTTAAGCTGTGCATTAAGGACGCTCAAATTGTTGACATTCGGCCGATAGCCGACAACAAACATGCAAAGTTTTCCATAAAAGACGGCAAGGAAAGTTTGTCTGCGGTTTGTTTTGGCAGGAAGGCGGGGGATATTCCTTTAAAGGCAGACGTTGTCGGATATGCGGAAATAAATTCTTATGATAATCGTCCGCAATTAATTGTAGACGTATTGTCTTATGAAAGCACATTGGAAGAAAAGTTTAATTTAGCGCAAAATTATGTAGAGAACACACATAAACCCGAAAAAAAACGGCAGTATTTTTGTGACAGAAATATGCTTATAGAAACATTCACAATATTAAAGCGTTTAAGCGACGGCGAAGTTAGCTTTAAAAGCATGAATGAGCTTGTTGCTTTTATGTTAAAACAGCAAAAAAACATGAATGTAGAGCGGTTGGCGTTTGCATTTTGTTTGTTTTTTGAAATTAAATTGCTTACTGTCAAAAAAGGTGATACAATAAAAGTTGGGGTGAATACAGGGAAAAGAGAGCTTGAGTCAAGCTGTATTTATAAAAAATTTAAAAGCGAGGAATAATAACGATGGATTTAAGAGCAAAAGTAAGAGCAATAAAAGATTTTCCAAAAGAGGGCATAGTATTCAGAGACATAACAACACTTATAAAAGACGCAGATGCTTTCCGTGAGGTTATAGACATATTTACAAAGAAAATTGAAGAATATAACGTAGATGCCATTTTAGTGTTAGATGCAAGAGGCTTCTTAATAGGTTCTCCCGTTGCATATATACTTAAAAAAGGCGTTGTTCCGATAAGAAAGGCAGGCAAATTGCCGGCAGAAAGCTACCAAGTTTCGTACGAACTTGAATACGGCACAGACTGCTTTGAAATGCACAAAGATGCAGTTGAACCGGGCATGAAAATAGCAATAGTAGACGACCTGCTTGCAACCGGCGGCACTGCTAAGGCGGCTTGCGAATTAGTAAAGAAAGCCGGCGGCGTTGTTTCGGTGTTGGGCTTTGTTATCGAGCTGGAAGATTTAGGCGGAAGAGCCAACATTGGTGACTACGAAATGTTTTCGCTAATTAACTATTAGAGAGCACATTTTAGGGGCGGTGATCAATTGGCAAGCTACTACGAAGATTTTATCAGAAGACATAAATTAGATTATGACGAGCAAGTAAAAAAGGCATTCTTACTTGCCGAAAAGGCACACGAGGAGCAGTTTAGGCATTCGGGTGAGCCCTATTTTATGCACCCTCTGGCGGTTACGGATATTATTGCGGAATTAGGCTTAGACAACACTACTATCATAGCCGGAATTATGCATGATGTGGTAGAGGATACCGACATCACAATAGAAGACGTGGCGCAAGAGTTTTCTCCTGAGATTGCAAAGCTTGTTGACGGAGTAACCAAACTTAAAAATTATGAGTTTCAATCTAAAGAAGAACAAAAATCCGAATCTTTGAGGAAGATGTTTCTTGCGATGGCAAGCGATATTCGTGTAGTAATAATAAAACTTGCCGATCGTTTGCATAACATGCGTACGCTTAAATATCAGTCTGAAAACAAGCAGATAGAAAAAGCAAAAGAAACATTAGAGATATATGCACCGCTTGCGCATAGGCTGGGTATCAGCACCATAAAATGGGAACTTGAAGATTTATCTTTGAAGTTTTTAGAGCCGGACGCATATTTTGAAATTGCCAACAAAATTGCGTCTACACGCATAGACAGGGAAGAACAACTGCATAAGGTGGTTTCAAAACTCGAAGACAAGTTGTCGGAGATGAGGATAAAGGCCGACATAGAAGGCCGTCCAAAACATATATACAGCATTTACAAAAAAATGCAAACCAAAAGCAAGACATTTGAAGAGGTGTACGATTTAATTGCGATTCGTATTATTGTTTCAAACATAAAGGATTGTTATGGTGTTTTAGGCCTTGTGCACACCTTATGGAAACCTATTCCGTTGCGTTTTAAAGACTATATTGCGGTTCCTAAGCAAAACATGTATCAGTCTTTGCATACGACTCTGTTAGGCGAGGACGGCAAGCCTTTTGAAGTTCAGATAAGAACATACGAAATGCATAAAACGGCAGAATACGGCATTGCGGCGCATTGGAAGTATAAGGAAGGCGCTAAGGGTTCTGATTTAATAGATTCCAAACTTGCATGGCTTCGTGAACTTATGGAATGGCAGATTGACGTAAAAGATTCTAAGGAGTTTATGGAAACCCTTAAAATAGACGTTTTTGCCGAGCACGTTTTGGTATTTACGCCAAAAGGAGACGTCTTAGACTTTGTTAGCGGGGCTACCCCCATAGACTTTGCATACACCATTCACAGCGATATCGGCAACAAATGTGTGGGCGCAAAGGTAAACGGGAAAATTGTGACTCTCGATTACAAGCTTAAAACAGGGGATATTGTTGAAATAATAACTTCTAAATCTTCTTCCGGTCCGAGTAGAGATTGGCTTAAAATTGCTAAGTCTACACAAGTCAGAAGCAAAATTCGTCAATGGTTTAAAAAAGAACTAAAAGAAGAAAACATAATAAAAGGCAAAGAAATATTTGAAAAAGAAGCGAAGAAAAAGGGTTACTCTCCGCAAGAACTTCTAAAGGCAGAGTGGTTAGATGCTTTGTTTAAGCGTTTTACCTTAAAATCGCAAAACGATATGTTTGCATCAATTGGTTATGGTGCAATAACCGTTAATCAAGTATTGTTTAAGCTTATCGAGCAATATAAATTAGAAAATAACATAGAAGACAGTCAGTCGGGTTTAAAAATCGTACGGTCGGCCGGAAAAGGCGGCGACAACGATGTGCAGGTAGAGGGAAACACCGGCATGGTTGTGCGCTTTGCGAAATGTTGTAATCCCGTTCCCGGTGATGAAATTGTCGGGTATATAACTCGGGGCAGGGGCGTTTGTATACACACAAAAGACTGCAGAAACCTTCAAGACATTGGCTTAGAACAAGAACGTTTAATAGATGTTACTTGGGTGGAAGACGGCACGTCTACCTACAACGTTGAAATACAGGTAGTAGCAGACGACAGACCGGGGCTGATGGTTGAGGTTACTCAGGCGTTATATAATTTAGGCAAAGACATTACGGCAATGAATGCAAATTCCGCTAAAAACGGCAAGGCAAACATTTATTTGCGGTCTAACATTTCATCAATTGAAGATTTAGACCAAATAATGACCAAACTACGAAACCTAAAAGGCATAGACGATGTCTTTAGGGTTAGTTATTAAGGGAGGACATGTTTTGCGTGCGGTAGTACAAAGAGTTAGCGGTGCAAGCGTTACGGTCGATGGCGAGGTCATTTCACAGATTAATAAGGGTTTGGTTGTCTTGGTAGGAATTTCCTCTGACGACACAAAAAAGGACATGGATTACATTGCACAA
>CAYJNC010000067.1:337-8649 GCA_964371185.1 uncultured Christensenellaceae bacterium | reverse complement strand
TTGCACGAATAAGGGGTAACAACGAAATAAATTCGTTGCGTACAACTCGATAGGCAGGCGCATAAGCGTCTTTATATTTATCGGTGTGGGAAACGATCGGGCAACCGAGGCTTTTATAAGATGATATATAGTCTTTGGCCTGTGCGCTCGTAAACGAAAAAATGTTGCTGTCCGCTAATCGACAAATAATGTCGAGCGCTTCTTGAAAATTGTTTGCTTGGTTTTCGTATAGGGAAGAATGCAAAAAAATGTTGTTTAACAGTTCAAGAGAAATATTAAGTGAAGAAATACCTGCCAAATATATGCGGGAATACCCGTTTCCGATTGGCTCAATAGGGCATTCGTGCTTTTTTTTGATTGTCACATACTCTTTTTTCAGAAAATTAAGGGTGTTTTTTTTGTCGTCAATAAAATGGCCGTTGCCAAAAAAATGCTGATATGTCAGCTTAACAAAGTCTTGCACTTGTGAAAGCGGATATTTTTTTGCATGGTGCTTAATAATTTTGATTAGTGGATAATTCATATTTTATTACTCCTGTTTTTTTGAGTGCTAATATAAGAACGGGAATGAGAAGGAGCCGGATTATTATACCGGGCAGTGTGTTGACAAACATGCTTGTAACCCAAATAGATAGAGAATATTCTCCAATATTGAAAATTTGAGCATTTAATATGCCGTAGCATATCCTACCGCCTATTATTGCGAGCAGCATCGAGATAAAAACTCCTGTGGCCTGCCGTTTCGTATTATTTATTTTTAGGAATAGGCCTGATAGTATAATAAGATAATACATTCTTGCAATAAGACGATGCCTGCTTTGATATCTATGTGCAAAAAAATTGTTGAAATATATAACAACAACTTATGGTTGCGGCTTACAGATTGCCTAATGCGGTCTGATGACTGTAAAATAAAACGTGCCTACCGGAAATAAACAATTTCTTTTGTTCTCACAGAGTGAGTATTTTGTTTATAGAAAAATTGCAGATTTCTTGTTTGCGATATAAATATAGTACCAACTATTCGGCAGATTGTCAAATAGTTGGTACTATCAAAATTTGTTTGTTCGGAAGCTAATTATTTAACGGCATATGCCTCTCCCGGGGGAAATTCTATATGACCGGAAGAATAATTGTTTTCGTCGACAGTGTAATACACTGCCTTTGCATCGGCTACGTTGCTAAGATATGCGTTTGCTACAGCGTCAAGAAATGCTATTTCGCCGGAGCTGCCGAGGCCTAAGCTATATATGCTGCTTGAAAAATCAATGTATATATTGCCTTCCGAAATAGTTACACTGTTCACGATTGAGTTGTCTATGCTTAAAGAAAATGCTTGTATGACCGAATCTATCGGAGCGGTCAGCGGGTCGGTAGATTCTTCAATGTCGTAAGTTGCCTCTACCTCAGATTCGGTTACCACATCAAAATATGTGTAGGTAAGTTTGTCATCTTCAAACTCGATTTCGCCGGTTGGACCGGGTGTTTCCGATGGCATCTGTGAAGGTACGTGAGGGGACGGAACCGGATAGGTTGTCTCTTGTGGGGCAACGCTTGGCGTTGTCTGGGTAGTTTCTGTGCTTGTCAGCGATGTTTCTGTTTGTTCGCTACTGCAAGCGGTAGTGGCCAAAGTTAAAGATAATACTATTATTATGCCTAAAGTGATTTTTCTCGTTTTCATTATAAAACTCCTTATGTAAAGTAATAAATACATCTATAAATAAACAATATCACATGTTTTGATGCCTTTGCAACTATCTAAATGTTAAACTTTAATGAACATGAGGTGAACAAATCAAAATAAGCATTTATAAATACTTGGAATTTAAAATATTTTGTTTGATACCGTTTAATTCGCCTTCGCTAAAAGTATTCAATTTCCTTAATTGTGCGCCTTTATCGGGTAAGCTGTTTAATACACGTGACGGATTTTTTGAATTCAAAACAAGTGATTGAATCTCGTTGCTTAGTCTAAGCCTTCTATTTTCGATTGCATAGTTGTTCCGATCTTCAATAAAATTATTTGCCGATTTAATATTTTTTTCGTTGTCGGCCAGTATGCGTGAAATAAATTCATTCCGTTCTTGTGCAGATGCTTCAAGCTCAACATTCTTGCTTTTTATGTCTACAACCCATTTTTCGGAAAGTTTTTTTAAAATTTCCAATCGGGTTTGGTCTATTACTGTTGTAGCCATATATTCTTCTAAGAGTTGCGCGCCTTTTTTATCTTCTTCTGTTAAATTTAACTTAGCGAGAACTTCTTCTATGCTAATATGCGAAAAATACTCTGCATTTACCGTGAAAAAATTAAATAAAGCCCTGTACATAACAATAGAAGCGGTTGTGTTTTCGTTTAGCCATTCTTGATCAAATATGATAAACCTGCCGTTTTCGTAAAAAATGTTGGAAAAATCCAAGTCGGTTATTTTAATTTCGTTTTTTTCTATAATGTCGACAAATAATTTCTTGACAGCAGTAAGCATGTCAAGCATAACGTCATAATTATTGCTGTTGTTGAGTAGCGTTTGTTCTAAGGTAGGGAAGCATACCCGTTCTGCGATTATTTTCTCACCGTCGAACACTTCGTTCACGCAATCTATGCCTTTTCCTTGCAGTACAGCAGAATTTTTTGCGGTCTGCGCAATGTGTGCCTTTCCTTCTTGGCATAAACTGTGTTTTTCTATTGTTGTGTCTTTAATTATGGTCATTGTGCGAGTGTTTGGTTTTCTGTTGTTGTTGAAAAACACTGCCTGAACATCGCAATATTCTTGCGAACAAGACGCCTCTACTATGTATGAATTTGCGAAATAGGGGAAGGCGTTGTTTGAAACAATGTCTTTAAGTGCGTTTTTTTCGTCGGCATTAAGCATACGTGAGTTTTCGTCGTAGTAAAACGGCGTGTATTTTCGTAAAGAATCGAAAGTAGGCAAATATCTATCCGAAAAAATGTATGAAGGCAGTTTATAATCGGGCAGTGCATAGTAGAAATTGTTGTAGGTAAAACCGTTTCTTTCAAGCAATGCTTTCAATTCTTGTTTGCAAAAAGTGCCCACCCTGCTTGAGGTGTTCGGATAACTATTGATGCCCTCGTACGCTGAACCTGTGTGGTCTTCATTTGAACCGCACCAATATTTCAGTCCGTTTTTGTTCTCTATCGCCAAAAGAAGTGTACCGTCTTTTTTAAGCAAAGATCTTACTATGCCGAGCATTTGTCCGTATGAATCTTTTGCATCAAAAAAGGAAGGCGCATATTCTAAGACGCCGATTAGAGAAACGTAGTCAAATTTTTCGCTTATGGGTATGTCTTTTAAATTGCCTACAAATATTTTTAAATTATCTTTATCCCGGTGCCTTGTTGCCAAAATCTCTGCCCTTCGCAAAGAAAGTTCACATACGGTTACGGAAGAAACTTTTTCGCATAGCAAACCGGTAATTGCGCCTAAACCGGCACCGATTTCAAGTATGGTTGCGTCTTTGTTAAAAGTGTACCAATTGAGCACGTTTTCACGTATTTTTGATAGATGGTAGATTGTCGGCCAACGCAAATCTTCTTGCAAAACATTCTCTGCTAAAGAACCATATTCTTTTATGTACGAATATAGCTCGTTTTCTATGTCGCCGTCGGAATAAGAATCTTCGCCCGAGTAGTAATCTAAAATAAGTGTTACCTTGCCTATTTTTCTTGTTTTTTTATAAATGTTTTCCATGGTTATCTGAGTTTTAATCTTACCTTTTCCACTAATTTTACGCTTTGTGCGTTTTTGATCTTATCTAATAAAACAAAGGCTTGCTCATACGTGAGAGTATGCAGTTTTTTTAGGTCTTTCCAGTTGCCTCTTAAAGTTCCCATCAGGCGCAACGGTGCAGAAATTTTCCATGTTTTCGTTGAAGTAAGTTTATTAATTTCCACCAAAACTTCTGTCAGAGCATATTTTGATTTTAAGTATTGTAAATCTGCGTGAAGTGCTGTAACCTCTTCAACTAAATCTATAGCCTGTTTGACTCCCGTTGGAGGCAAAACATAGGTCATATTGCAAAATTTTTCTTCAGTTATTTTTTGGTTTTGTTCCCACTCTGCGGTTGAGTGTTCTTCACGAGAAGAATATGAACTTTGCCACCATCTGTATATTCCCGTAACCGTTTCGCTGTCGCAAACTCCGCATATTGCAACCGCACGCATTAAAAAATCCCAATCTTCTGCCGTTGAAATTGTTTCGTCGAAACGTAGGTTGTGTTTGTGGAATACTTCGCGCGGAAATGCCAAACCATGAATAGGGCACCTGTTCATTTTCAACTGACGTATGTAGTTAAATGGTGTAAGGTAGATTTTATCGAAAGAAGAAATCGCCCGCCCGAATTGTGATTCGGAAGTGTTTTGAACGAATTCATAGTTTTGCTTTACGATGTATGAGTGCAATATTTTACCGTCGTTTTCGACAAAGAGGTTGTGAAATGTTTCTACCCAGTTGCCAAAAACTATGTCGTCGTCGTCTAATATGGTAATATACCTTCCCACAGCCTTTTCAAAGCCAACGTTTAGCGGGGTGGTGCGGTTTCCGCCATTAACCGGCACGATGTTAATTTTTTCCGCAATAAAATCCGGGAGTTCACGAAGGACGGCGTCTACCGATTTTTGTGCCTCGGCTGTAAGGTTATGGGCACACAATAAAACCTCGAAATCTGTGCAAATTTGTGCAGACAGGCAAAGCAGGGCTTCTTTTAGAAGTATGGGTCTTTTGCCGATGGTGCGCATAATTACAGATAAAAAAGGTCTTTGTGTTTTTTGCGTGGAATTTATGTTAACTGTTGGTGTTTCGTTGGTCGGCATTGAGATAATCCTTTCAAAATCAGAGTATAAAACGCATTGCGCCATAATAATAGCCTACATATTCGGCAACCTTGTGGTCGGGATCTAACTGTGTAGGAAGGGAATTGCTGTCTTTTTTTGAAAAAAAGTTGTTCACCGCCTTACGGTAGTTAGTGTTGTCGGCCGTTTGGTATTCGTCTATATTTTTTCTAATATATCGTTTTTAGACCACTTATATGCCATAAGAAGGGCGGCTTCGGCAGAATAGTACATTTCCGCATTGCTCGGTTGCCAAGCGGCGTCTTTTGCTAACGTCTTGTCGTGGAAACAAAGTGCATTTGGCAAAAAAAGCACTTTTAAACCCAATAACCGCACCCTCCAAGAAAGGTCGACGTCGTCGCAGTACATGAAAAAACTGTCGGAATCATATTTGCCGACTTTATTAAAAATTTCACGTCTGATGAAGGTGCAAGCGCCGGAGGCCCAAGAAGTTTCGCCTGTTTTTGTGTCAAAAACCTTTGCGTGCTCTATGGGAAGTTGTTTTGCCTCTGTGATGCCTGTATTTTCATCCGAAAAAGGTGCGAGCAGGTTTAAGAAAATATCCTTTGCCACAACAATATCGGGGTTTATTATGAATAAAAATTCTTCGTCGCCGTATTCCGACAATGCGTTTTGACCGCCGGCAGAACCCATGTTTTTATCAAAGAAGTAATATTCGACAGAAAAATTGTCGGCGAAACCTTTGTTTAATTCTTCTATTTCGCTTACAGTGAACAGCGGTTCTGTGTAGCTGTCGCCGTAACGCACACACACACGCTCTACCGTACCCGTAGAAAATTCTGTTGCCTGTTTAAATGAATTCAACGAGCGTAATATTGATTTTTTGTCGTTGTTATATAAAACGGTTTGAACCTGAATTGTAGCCATTTTCGCCCCCATAATGAATCTTTATTATTTCTAAAACAGTATACAATAAGGTAGTTTTTTTGTAAAGAGGTGAAATTTGAAGGGGTTTTCCGGTGTCATGCTTGCAACAAACAAAATAAAAATATATAATAATATTGAAATCTTAAAATATTAAAAAATAGTGAATTATTTGTAATTATGCTTTAAGTGTGTGCGATTAGTATGTATAGTTATTGAAGAAGTTAAATTATTATCAGAATAGGGGAACTTACTATGAAAAAATTTTTAAACAGCAAAACGGGCAGTGTAAACAAAAGAGTTTTAATTATAATAGTGGCGATTGTTGTTGCCGCGGCAATAATAATACCGGTAGTTGCTAACTCAAACAGTATGAAGGTTGAAGAGGAACCTATAGAAGTCAGTCTGCAATCTTCGGTCGAAGAATTAACAGAGGAAGAGTATGAAGCGTTGAGGGAAGAGGCTCAGCAAGTTGAAGGTGAGTCGGTTATTGTGGAGGCGGATAACTCCGATATGATAGATGTTTCAAAAGACTATTCTCCCGATCAAAACGAAGACTTGTTAGGAAAAAATGTTGTTTTGTATGCAACTGTTGCTTCTGCACCTGTAGAGACGCAAGGCTTGATTTCGTTTCTGGTGGAAAATTCGGATGGTGAATTATTAGGGGTTTCAATGGTTGATACCGTTGCCGCCGACATGGAAATAAACGTTTTAGACGAAGTAGAGATTATGGGTATTGCGACTTGGGAAATGCAAATGACGGACGATGAAGAAAATGTTCATAACGTTTTGGTTGTAAATGCAAGTTCAATATATTTAATGTAATAAAGTTATAGATAGTGTAATATAGGTTGTTTTCATTCGTAATAAGAATGAAAACAACCTGTTTTTTTTGTTGAACAAAATGTTCAAGAAAGGCAAATAAAGAACTTAAACAACAGTTTTGTAACATTCGTAACAAAATCATCGAAGCCGAAAAAGCAAAAAATACGTGAAAAGGTTGCTTTTTTTGAAAAAATATTTTATAATAATCATAATTGTATTTAATACAAATGTTACAAAAAATATTTACAAAAAGGATATTTGCATGAGTATAAAAAGAATATTTTCGATAGGCATTTCAACAATATTACTCTTAATTGCTGTAATAACCGTTATTAGCGTTCTGCCAAAAACAGCGGAGGCGGCTACGGCTCAACCGTTTACAGTAATATTAAATCCGGGGCACGGGCCTTCTTCTACCGGCACGGGCAAAACTCAAAGCGGAGTAAAAGAAAGTGTTATAAACGAAGATGTCACGGCAAAACTTTATGAAGAACTGACAAAGTTGGGAATAAATACTATAATCACCAACCAGATGACAAGATATCCCGATATTCCGTCGGTCATAAAATTTGCACCGTCTGATGGTAGTCAGTATAGTTTTTTATATCCACCCGAATTGTTACCGGCAATTAATGAGCCGTGGGTTTTTGACAGCTCAATAACAACCCAGCCGGATTTGTGCATAAGCATTCATCATAATGGGGTCGTAGAGCCCGGGACTACTACCGCAAATGGGTTTGAAATGTATTATTCGACTTCCATTCAAAACACACAGGGGTTGCAAAGTACGTACATAAAAACTTCGGAGACGGTTGCACGTTCGGCCGAGATTTCTCAATTAATTGACATAGAATTTAGGGCGACACCTTTCTATTTAGCGCCGAGGAGTCAATCTATTAAAACGAAAGAACTTAATTCGATAACAAGATACTCGGCAGTGCCGAGTGTGCTTGTTGAATGCGGATTTATGGATAATACAAAGGATTTTGCAAACATGCAAGTAGCCGCCAACCAACAAGAGTTAGCGAAAAGAATTGCGGCGGCGGTTAAAGAGTATCAAGAAAAATATGCGCCCGGTGGAACTGTTGCGCAACCCGAAATGGAATCTGTGCTTGTAGATACAAAACAAAATTCGGGAGAATTTGCTGTGCTTGCAGACGGTGTGAGCGGTGCGTCGAAAGTTGAGTTTGCCGTTTGGTCGGAAACGGGCGGGCAGGACGATTTAAAATGGTATGAAGCTAAAGATTTGGGCAATGGTGTTTATGGTGTAGACATAAGTATTGCAGACCATAAGAATAACACCGGAAACTATTTAATAGACGTTTATGGCACGAATTCTGCGGGAGCAAGAGTTTATTTAGGTGGAACGAAGCCGAACATAACGATAGTACCGCCAAAGATGAGTGGGGCATGGATAAATATGCCTTCGGGTGCAGAGTATTTTTCCGCATTTGCAAACAATGTGACGGGAACAACAAAGGTTGAATTTGCGGTATGGTCTGTTGCCGGTGGTCAAGATGATTTGAAATGGTATAGCGGATTTAGCGTAGGTAACAATGTCTATGCAACTGATGTGTCTATTGCAAATCATAAGAATAATACAGGAGCGTATTATGTAGATATATATGGAACAAACGGCAATGGTGAAAAAGTATATTTGGGCGGAACAATCGCAAAAGTGCCAGAAGCAACACAACCGCCACAATCGACACAACCGACACAACACCCCAAGATGAGTGGGGCATGGGTAAATATG
>CAYJNC010000067.1:0-327 GCA_964371185.1 uncultured Christensenellaceae bacterium | reverse complement strand
GGCTACCGGCGGTCAAGACGATTTGAAATGGTATACAGCAGCTAATGTTGGTGGTTCAAACTATGGCACAAACATAAGTATTAGCAACCATAAAAACAATACGGGAACATATTATATAGATGTATACGGAACGGATATTAATGGTAAAAAATCGTATATGGGTAGTACGAGCGCAAAAATAACGGTAGAAAAACCAATTATGAAAACAGCGTGGGCAAGTGTGACTTCCGATCAAAAAGTAATTTCGGCGTTTGCGGATGGGGTTACAAATGCAAGCAAGGTTGAATTTGCAGTATGGTCACAAACGGGTGGTCAGGACGATTTAAA
>CAYJNC010000066.1:6691-8700 GCA_964371185.1 uncultured Christensenellaceae bacterium | reverse complement strand
CTAAAAAACGTATTAAACTTGTTTCATTTTGCACTTTCGCTCACCTCTTTTAATAATAGAACATACAGTTCTTCGCTCATAGGTGCCTTTAATGCCCTTGTACTCATGTTCCTTTTGAATGCTTTTTTAACACAAGCCTCGCTTGCGCATATATAAGCACCCCTTCCGTCCGCCTTGTTAGTTATGTCTCTAACTATGACACCGTCTTTATTTATCAACCGAATTAAAGTATCTTTTTGCGCTCCTTTCCTGCAAGCTACACACATCCGCACAGGAATTTTTTTGCTATCCATTCGGTATTATTCCTCTATATTTTCTTCTGTTTGCAATTGCTCTTCTGTCGGCGCTTGCTCGGCCTCATATCCACCGGTGTCATACAAATTTTCCATAGGTGAAAACCCGGTAGAAAATTCACTTTCGTAAACAACATCAGCATTTGCAAAAGCTTCACCAAACACCTCTTGTTCCATTTGCGATTGGCTCTTAATGTCTATCTTCCAACCTGTAAGTTTTGCGGCCAACCTTGCGTTTTGTCCTTCTTTTCCGATTGCCAATGAAAGTTGGTAGTCGGGCACAATTACTTTTGCCGCTTTTTCGTCTTCATTTATCTGAACCATAACAACCTTTGCAGGCCGCAACGCATTAGCAATAAACTCTATCGGATCAGAACTCCAAGGAACCACATCTATTTTTTCGTCATTTAACTCTTCTACTACCTTGCCGATACGAGTTCCCTTGTGGCCAACACAAGCGCCTACCGGATCGATGTCTTTTTCTTCGCTCCAAACGGCTATTTTTGTTCTACCGCCCGCTTCGCGTGCAATGCTCTTGATTTGCACAACATTCTGTCTGATTTCCGGAACTTCAAGCTCAAACAAACGTTTAATTAAAAACGGATGTGTACGGGAAACAATGATTTGTGGGCCGTTGTTAGTTTTCTTGACTTCAAGAACGTATACTTTTAAACGCTCGTTAACATTGTATTGTTCGTTGTAAACTGTTTCACCGACAGGTATGATGCCCTCTGCCCTGCCCAATTCCACGTAAATATTTCCTCTTTCGGTACGATGAATTATTGCCGTCAATACTTCGTTTTCTTTTTCTGCGAATTGGTCGTAAATTATGCCTCTTTCCGCCTCGCGAATTCTTTGCACAACGACTTGCTTTGCCGTTTGTGCGGCAATTCTTCCGAACTCACCCGGTGTAACCTCTGTTTCTAAGGTGTCGCCGTCTTCAAATATCGGGTTGATTTTCTTAGCTTCTTCTAAGTCTATCTCTATGCTTGTGTCATAAACATCTTCAACAACCCTCTTGGTTGCAAAAACTTTAATTTCACCCGTGTCCGGGTCAATCTGCACCCTAACATTTTCATTTTGGCCAAAATGCCTTTTGTATGCTGAAATTAGCGCCATCTCTATGGCTTCTATTAAGATGTCTTTTCTAATACCCTTTTCTTGTTCTAATTCGTTTAACGCATTTATGAATTCCGTATTCATAGTATCTCCATCTCGTCTTTTTTAAAAAGACGGTTGCCTTTTTTTCGGCATCGGCTTACCGTAATATTTTTTATTATCAGAAACTTACAAACAAATTAATCTTTGCCGTTTCTTTCAGTTCAAACACAATTTCTTCCTCTTCCGTATGAATGGTTATTGAAGTGTCGTTGTAGGAAACCAGCTTCCCCACAAACTCTTTCTTACCATTAAACGGTTTGTATAGGTGAACTTGTACGTCTCTACCTATACCGCATTCAAAATCGGCAGGCTTTTTTAACACCCTGTCAAGCCCGGGCGACGAAACACAAAGACAATATGACTCTGCAATAAAATCCTTTTCGTCTAAAACCTCTTCTACCATCCTGCTCAAACGCTCGCAATCTTCAAACTGTACTCCCCCTTGCTTGTCTATAACAATGGTAAGCACATAGCTTGTGCCTTGTTTTGCGTATTCTGTATCTATATAGAAATAACCCATCTCTTGCGCTATGGGTTTTGCAATCTCTTCCACTA
>CAYJNC010000066.1:0-6591 GCA_964371185.1 uncultured Christensenellaceae bacterium | reverse complement strand
TCTATATAGAAATAACCCATCTCTTGCGCTATGGGTTTTGCAATCTCTTCCACTAATGCACGTGTGTTTTTTGCCATTAAATCTCCTTTCAATAATGTTGCTCTAATAATGAGAAAGAGCGGGATAACCCACTCTTGCATTAAAACAAGCATTCATTTCTTAATTAGTATATCATGCGAAACTGCTGATTTCAAGTGTTTTTAATTTTTTAGATAATTAAGCATCGCCGATATTCCAATAACCTTACCGCTTCATTCACCTAAGATTTGCTCGCAAATTTTCTTTCTTCTCCTCTTACCAACCTACCGATGTTTTCTCTGTGTCCGATTATGCCCAAAATTGCAATCGCAAGCACAGATATGCTCCAAAACAAATTACCCGCAGACAATACGAATGCCACTACTACGCTTAATACCAAACCAAGCAAAGAAGCGATACTCATAATTTTTATGCCGGCTACAAGCGCTATGCAACCGCCGAATATTATCAACGTGGGTAACGGTTGTATGACAAGCAACACGCCCGTTGTTGTGGCGATGCCTTTACCGCCTTTAAACTTAAGAAAACAAGAATAGTTATGCCCGACAACCGCAAAAACAGAAGCTATATAAAGCCCAATTCCCCCTGCTAACAACATGCCTATATATGCGGCTAAAACGCCTTTTAATAAATCACAAACTAAGGTTAAAACCCCTAATTTCCAACCGTAACTGCGTAACATGTTAGTAGTTCCCGGGTTTCCGCTGCCTTTTTTGCGAATGTCCTCGCCTTTTAATTTTTTGGTAAATATGTATGAGAAAGATACCGAACCTATAAGGTATGCTATAACCGCACATAACACCACAAACAAAACAAAATACCTCTCAATAATATACGTTTCAAACATTAAAACATTTCCCCTTTTTCTTCATTTCTCTGCCTTATTATAATCTTTACCGGCGTTCCTGTAAAGTCGAATGTTTTACGCAAGAAATTTTCCAAATAACGTTTGTACGAGAAGTGCATAAGTTTTACATCGTTTACAAATATAACAAACGTAGGCGGAGATATTGCCACCTGTGTCATGTAGTATATTTTTAATCTTCGTCCTTTGTCGGAAGGCGGTTCAACCGCTAAAATTGCGTCTCTTAAGCAGTCGTTTAACACACCCGTGCTTATGCGTTTTTTGCTGTTTTCGTGTGCTTCATGAATAAGATCGAACAGTTTTTCTACCCTTTGCCCGGTCAATGCCGAAATATATATGAGTTTTGCATACGGCATAAACGCAAGGTCGGAGCGAATTTTATTGTTATAAGTTTCTATTGTAAACGTATCTTTTTCAACGGCATCCCACTTGTTAATCGCAATTACAACCGGCTTTCCTTCGTCTAAAACAAAACCTGCCACCTTGACATCTTGTTCCGTTATGCCTTCGGTTGCGTCTATTATTACTATCGCAACATCGCTTCGTTTAACGGCGGCCAAAGAACGAATAACACTGTATCTTTCGATAGACTTATCTTCGATACGGCCTTTTTTTCTCATACCGGCAGTGTCTATTATTGTGTAATTCTTATCCCCCCGAGAAAACATAGAATCTATTGCATCTCTTGTGGTACCGGGAATGTCGCTTACTATTGTGCGGTCGTAACCTAAAATCTTATTTGTCAACGACGATTTTCCTACGTTCGGTTTGCCCACAAGCGCAATCTTCAACGTTTCTTCGTCGTCTTCTATGTCACCAACATTCGCATCAAGCGTCTCTATAATTACGTCCATCAAATCACCCAAATTTAGACCTTGTGAAGAAGATATCCCCACAACCTCGCCCAAACCGAGTTCGTAAAAATCAAATATATTCGCCTCGTCTTTTTTGTTGTCTACCTTGTTTACCACAACAACAACAGGTTTGTCTGCCTTACGCAACATTTTTGCAACTTCATAATCCTCTGCGGTTATGCCCGTTTGCCCGTCCACAAAAAATAAAATCACCTGTGCCGCATCTATTGCAAGTTCGGCCTGTAACCTCATCTGTTTTAAAATAACGTCTTCCGTAACAGTGTCTATACCTCCGGTGTCTACCAAGGTAAAAACATTATTAAGCCACTCTGCATCTGCATATATCCTGTCGCGGGTTACCCCGGGTGTGTCTTCTACTATTGCAAGCCTTGTGCCGGTTATCCTGTTAAAAAACGTAGATTTGCCAACATTCGGACGCCCTACTATCGCTACTAATGGTTTAGCCATTTGTCTTCCTTCCTAATTAAGCCCTACTAATTTTTCGATAAATCTGTATCCGTTTGCGGAAACCTTAACAGATTTTATACCGAGTTCGTTTTCAATTTCACTTAATGATATATCATCTAAGGTAATATCGCAACCTTCTTTAAAACAATTTTCGCATAAAAATAATATATCTTCTGTAATATTACCCTTTAGCTTGTTAATTATGTCCCTGCCGGTTAAAAGCCCGGTAATCGTTATCGTGTCTCCGAAGAACACGTTTTCTACCTTATATACTGTTATTTTTAAATCGAAATTTTTCTCAATTAATTGCGCAAATTCGCACATATACGGGTAAAAATCAACCCCCACAACAACAGCACAACTCTTGTATAAAGAAGACTTGTGCTTATATTCTTGCACTGCATTCTTTATTTCTTGTGAAAACTTCACAACCATTCCCACGCCGTTTTCTATCTGCTCAAAATTTTCGTATTCCTCTTCGTTGGGGAAATCTCTTTTTGCTATGATATATAATTCGTCTGCACCAAAAACAAACCGACTGCCGTTTGTTTTAAAATAATCTTTTTGTTTTGCTTCGATCAAATCTATTGTTTTGCTTGCACATTGTTTTGATATAGGAGAAAGATTCGGCAAATTTTCCCTAAATTTTGTAAGCCCGACGGGAACTACCGCCAAAGATAAAGCACCCAACTCATACAAATCGTCCATCGTTTTCCCAAGCACCTTGCCATCGTTTATTCCTTCGCACATAACAACCTGAGTGTGTAGCAAAATCCCATTTTCTGCAAAACGGCGGATAATATCCATCGTATGTTTGGCATTTTTGCTCACCAGCAAACCTTCTCTTGTTGTGTCATCGGTCGCATGGACGGAAACATAAAGCGGAGAAATTTTTTGCTCGATAATACGATTAATTTCGCTTTCCTTCAAGTTTGTTAAGGTGACATAGCTACCCATTAAAAAAGACATTCGCCAATCATCGTCTTTAAAATAAAGTGTCTTTCTCATGCCCTTTGGCATTTGGTCTACAAAACAAAAAACACATTTATTTGCACAACTTATTTTTTTTGCAAAGCCGTCGTCTGAAAACTCTATGCCGATGTCTTCCTCGGCATCTTTTTCTATTTCCGCCTCGTATTCTTCCCCATCCGGAGTAGCAAAAAACATCAACAGGTTTTCTTGCGCCGTTTTATATTCATAGTCTATTGCGTCTATTACTTCTTTTCCGTCTATTCCAAGCAAAACATCGCCGGGAATAACACCCATTTCTTCCGCTATGCTGTTTTTTGCAACGCTCTTAACAATTCGATTCATGCAACTCT
The DNA here is from genome assembly GCA_964371185.1 of uncultured Christensenellaceae bacterium. GTDB lineage: Bacteria > Bacillota > Clostridia > Christensenellales > Christensenellaceae > CAYJNC01. The sequence goes on along the minus strand of CAYJNC010000066.1, from coordinate 3,043 downwards.
GCCATTCTTATATATTTTTATTAATTATACAAGAAAGCTCGTTTAATATCAAACTTAATTATTATCGGCGCTATACGGCATATTCTGCCACCCACCAATTGTCCGTAATTTTTTCAATGTTTTCTTCTCCGGCAAACGTCGCCCGTCTAACCGCCTCTTCCTCTTCGCCCGAAATTACATTCACAAGCGAATAGCCTATTAAAGCATCTTCTTTTTCACTGCCATCTTCTTCTACGTCAGAATAAAAATCAAAACGCACACATTCCATGCCTATTTCTTCTTCAACATATTTTGTTATAACGGCATAGCCGATATCTTTTTGCAAGGTTTCCAACACATACACTTCGTCTCCGGTAAAATGCCTGTAATCTTGCGGTGCTACCACCGTTGCAGCCTTAATTACTTCTCCCCAATTTTTCTCCTCAAAAAAAGTTTGGTTAGACGACACAATGCCCGACCCTTCGGCAAAATCATCTATATTATCTTTTAATGTTTGTATAAGTTCTTCTTTTGTGTATTCTTTGTAGGTGTATACGGGCGGCATCAACCATTCGCCATTTTGATAATATGCACCGTATCCTATTTTTATATCATTAGAATAATTATTGTCTGCTGCGCCTAACCACCAATCTTCCGTAAGCAATTCGTACGTATCGTTATATCCAAGTCGACTTGTAACACTTCTTTTGCCTTCGCCAAAGCTGTCCGGTATGTAGCATACTTCAAAATTATCATAATCTCCAATATTACCTAAATACGTATTGAATTTTGTCAATCCACTTTGATAGTACGTCAACGAACCAAAACCCGATTTTTCAAAAAAAGCAGTTAGTTTTCCCCACTCTTCTTCGGTGAAGTATTCTTTTTTAGAGTCTAAACCACTATGCATAAGTAAATATTTGTCATATTCTCGCTGTTCAATAAAAGCAGCTACCGCTTCGTTTTCCGATAATATTTTTACTACTTCAACAAAATCTTCTTGGTTATCATAAAAATACTTTTCCAAACTGTCTTTTGTGTAATTTTTTCGTTCCTCGTCAGAAGAATCGTTGGCATCACTTATTGCTAAGCTACCCATTACTATCGGGACAATCGAACAACCCGAAAGCATTGCAACACTTAAAAGAATTGCAACTACCACCAACAATATTTTATTAAAACTAATTTTATTCTTTTTCATAATTATACTCTCTCCGCTACAACTACTTTAAATTAGATTATTAAAAACGTTTGAAGCAATCACGTGTAAACTAAGGGTTTGTTGAGAAAGTCCGGTTTGTGAAATTTTATCGTACGGGCTTACAGTTTATGGCAAAAAACGCAGCTTTAGCACCGCTAAGGCGAGGCTTTTTAACGCTAAAATACAATTCAAGGCAATGAAATTATGACTTTTTTCAACACACCCACTACAGCTTTATTTTAAAGAATCGGCCTTGGTATGTATAAAAAACCCTCGACTACACATTTTAGCAACCGAGGGTTATTTTGCTGTTAATTCTTATTCGTATAATGGGAAGTTTTCGCAAAGCGCAATAACTTTTTTGCCCACTTGCTCTACGGCACCTTCACCGCCTTCGATAATAGTAGAAATAAACTCTGCAATATTTGCCATTTCCGCTTCCTTCATTCCTCTTGTGGTAACAGAGGGTGTGCCCAATCGGATACCGCTTGTAACAAACGGGCTTAGTGTCTCAAAAGGAATTGTGTTTTTATTAACCGTAATATGAGCCTTGTCCAAAACAGCCTCGATTTCTTTTCCGGTTTTCCCTTTAGCACCAACGTCGAGCAACATCAAATGGTTGTCCGTACCGCCGGAAACCAGCCTTTGGCCGCAACCGATAAGTGCGCTTGCAAGTGCCGAAGCATTCTTAACAATTTGTTTTTGGTAATCTTTGAAAGAATCGCTCATCGCTTCTTTGAACGCAACAGCCTTTGCTGCAATAACGTGCATTAGCGGGCCGCCTTGTATCCCCGGGAAAATACCTTTGTCTACATCTTTTGCAAACTCTTCCGATGTGAGTATCATACCGCCACGAGGTCCACGCAAAGTTTTATGTGTGGTGGTTGTCACAAAATGTGCATACGGCACAGGATTTTCGTGTATTCCTGCGGCAACCAAACCGGCAATATGAGCCATGTCTACCATTAAATATGCGCCAACAGCATCGGCTATCTCACGGAATTTTTTAAAGTCTATCTTACGCGGGTAAGCACTTGCACCCGCAACTATCATTTTCGGTTTAGATTGAACAGCAAGTTCGTGCAAAGCCTCGTAATCTATAACTTCATCTTTTTCGGAAACACCGTAGGGTACGATATTAAAATATTTACCCGAAATGTTAACGGCACTGCCGTGAGTCAAATGGCCGCCATGCGACAAATTCATTCCTAAAATTGTGTCCCCCGGATTAAGCATTGCAAAATAAACAGCCGTGTTAGCCTGCGCTCCCGAATGAGGTTGAACGTTTGCATGTTCTGCGCCAAAGATGGCTTTTGCCCTGTCACGAGCCAAATTTTCCACTTCATCGACAAACTCACAACCGCCATAATATCTCTTGCCCGGGTATCCTTCCGCATATTTATTTGTAAGATGAGAACCCATCGCCTGCATAACGGCAGGTGTCACAAAATTTTCAGATGCAATAAGCTCTATATTTTGTTGTTGACGATTAAGCTCTCTCATCAGAGAGTCGTATACTTCTTTGTCCTCTTGTTGTACTAACGGAAAATCTAACATTTAATTTGTCTCCTTATAAATTATATTTTCAAAAATAATATCATAGTTTTATATCGGCAAAATTTTCTATCGCATACTTTGCCGCATTTTGCTCTGCTTCTTTCTTAGACGATCCTACCCCTTCACAAATAACTTGCGTTCCGATAATCAACCGTATGTAAAAAGTTGTGTTGTGCGGCGGACCTTCTTTCCTGCTAATCAAATAATTAATTTCGGCTTTAATTGTTTTTTGAACCAATTCTTGCAACTGCGATTTAAAATCGCTGTCGCCTTTACTGCTAATTGCCTTTTTAATAGATTCAGCAA
>CAYJNC010000065.1:6301-8782 GCA_964371185.1 uncultured Christensenellaceae bacterium | reverse complement strand
GAAATGAGATGGAAAGCAAATTAACGGCGGCGCAAAAAGAGTTCGCAATTTCGGGCATGTACGCAAGCCCCGAAGCCTTAGAGCTTGCATTTTTAGCACCTGTCCGCAGTATTACTGTTGAGGCAGAGAAGCAAAATATTATGGGAATAACCGTGCCGGAGCTCAATATTCAAGAAAAAGAAGAGCAAGAGATGGAGTTTTATCCCTATGGTATGCTCGGGACGCCTGCCGGTCTTGATTCGGCGGTAGACAAACTATCCGATGTTTTCCCCGTAATGCTGAAATTGGCACAGGTAGAAAAGGCTTGTAGTATGCTTGCCGACGAAATCGAAAAAACCAGAAGAAGGGTTAATGCGCTTGAATATGTTATGATTCCGCAATTAAAAGACACCATAAAATACATTGCGATGAAATTAGACGAAAACGAACGCGGTAACTTAGTAAGGTTGATTAAATTTAAATCAAAATAACATTTTGATAAATAATTGGTTTTTAACAACTTAGATTAATATTAAATAAGAGGTGGAGTAATATATGATTACACCACCTTTTTATTGTTTAAAACTATATTTTCGAAGTGATTTTATTTTGTATTTCTGTAAGAACTGTTTTTAGTTCGTCGATAGTATTAGGAATAACACACTTGCCTTTTTCGCTGTATTGCTCTATGACGCCATCAACAAACTCATAATATCTGTTTAGAACAATAGAACTTGGCAACTGTCCTTCGAGCAAATCATGCACTAATTTGTGGGTAAAAACCAAATAAGGTTCTTTGTTAAAAAGAAGTTTCGGTGTTATCATGGCGGTAGAGGCGGGTGCAACAAAAATTTTATTGTCACATGGAAGTGTAAGGAGCAAAGCCTCCATGGGCAACTTAGAATAATAGGTCTTTATGCCCTCTTTTTTAAAGAAAGGGTCTATCGGATGAACTTTTATAACCATATTATCATAGCCTACGGTCTGAGCAACGGTATCCATTATTTTGTTGTCAAAATCCTCGTATATCTTTATAGCGTCTACGTCTGCCATCTCGCAAGAATTCGGCTCGCTCAAAAATATGCAATTAAAATCTGCAAGAGGGTTGCCATCCTTGTTAAAATATTCTATGTCTAACACAGATTCTATTAACTTTCTTGACTCGGCGGTGACGGACGGAATCTTTTTTATGGGAAAAGCTGTTTTGTATGGGTATAATTCGGGAGCGGAAAAATAAGCACAAGAAATATTATCCATATGAGTCTTTTGTTTTAGCGTGGCGCAAGCCTTAGTAAACCTTGTGTGTATCATGTCGTTAGTGTACTCGCCAATGCCTTCTTCAATCAAATAAACCGGCAAATTATTGTTGTGTTTTCTGTTTTGCTTGTATAAATAAGTTGCCATATAGGTGGTGCGAGAAGAAATTATGGCAGAAAATTTCATTTGCTTGTCGTAGCCGTCAATAGTTTTCAACATAGAATTTGGGTTCATTAACCCACAAAACAAAAGCCGTGGAGACATATGTTTTCTTCCGTAATATAAAATTTTGTGAACGAGCGGATGCGAGTCTTTGTAGTTAAAATCCTGCTCTTTAAAATATAAGTATCTGTTCACAAAAAAAACAATGGGCTCTTTGTTGCCGATTTTGTCGTATACCAAAAGGGCCGACGTCAGCTGATAAGGCGTATCACAAACTATTGCTATCATAAAAATTCCTTTCTCACATCATAATATTGCGGCTTTTCCTGAAAACGAAGTAAGAAAAAACCAAGGAAACGGCCGCTAATATAATTCTTAGCGCGGTTAACTCTATTGTTAGTGTTGTCAAAATTGCTATGCCGCCCATAAACAACGCGGGCAGTAGCAAGTGCATAAAACTAATCTCGAATTTTTTTATTATAAACTTGGCGATGATATAGTGAAAAGCGAACAACACGCCGTAAGAAATACAAGATGTCAGCGCGGCACCGAAAGCCCCCCACAACGGTATGAAAGTAAAGTTCAGCACGATGTTTATAACCGCCGCCGCCGTTGTACCTATGGCAATATAAATTGTTTTATTCTTATATGTTTCGTATGCAACCGGGAAGGTGTATAAAAACATAAAAAAGCAACCCATCATGATAATCGGGATTATGCTTTGCCCAACCAAGTAACGTTCGCCACCAAAAAGGCTAACAAATGTAGGCGCAATTAAAATTGCCGCTGCTGTAAGCAAGGTTACAAAGCCGGCATATTTTTTGAACAAATCAACAATTTCCGCCTTCTTGTTTTCTGCTGTTTTGTTGAAATACCAAACGCTCCAAGCGTTGTTAAATGCGAGCCACACGGCGTTTGCCACCATCCCGATATTATAAACGAAGCTGTATACGTCCGATTGATCGGGAGTGGAAAAAATGTTCAACATGTATAGGTCTGAGCGGCCGAGAATTAAAGTAGCGAGTGTGTGAAAAACTATCGGCACGGTAAGCGTTAAGCAATATTTCCAATATTCTTTGTTGA
>CAYJNC010000065.1:0-6291 GCA_964371185.1 uncultured Christensenellaceae bacterium | reverse complement strand
TTTAGCCTTGTTTGAGCGCAATAAAAATACTATAGAAACACCGCCTACAACCGCATATGCAATAAACGATGCGAAAATGTCGCCTAAATATTGATTTTGTTGCATGTTTGATACGAAGGAGATAGACAATAAAAAACGTAAAATGCTGACAAGAGAAGTCCAAATTACAAATTGAAGTGGTTTGTTTGTCACTCGACACTTTTGTGAGATGAGAGCCAGAGTAAAAGTGAAAAAACCTTGAGACAAACAAAGAAATAAAATAGGCAAAGAAAAACCAAGCGCGGAAACAAAAAAACTTTGGAATATTAAAAACAAAGCCGCAAAAATAAGCAACATGAAAATTCCTATGCCGAGCAAGGAAGAAGTGTATGCGTTTAAATTTTTCTCTCCGAATTTAAAACGTGCGTTGTTGAGCGAGCTTGCAGCCTCTATGCCGATTAACGTAGCAAAAACCGTTCCCCACATTGCATACAGTGAAACATTTGTGTAATAACCGTCGGTCTGCATGAAATGTGGCAGTATCATAAGCGTTAAAAATGTGATTCCCTGTGCTAAAATAACGCCGAATGTATAGTAAAAAGCACTGCCAAAAAAAGAAACGGATTTTTTTTCCATGTTACACCTTTTTATAATGGGGATATAAATCCGGGTGCTCGTCTACCCACTTTTTCATAGACGTAAACATTTCCTCGTAACCGGGGATTATTTTAGAAAAATCTGTACGGGTGTTAATCAAAGTTTTGTCTATGTGAGGCTCGTCTTTTGGTATAATTGTCACGTCGTCTTTGTTAAATATTTTTGCAAACATGCAAAGCATGTCGTATTTACTTATAGAGCAAGATGGAACATAATGGTATAGCCCGGTTAGGTTCTCCTCGCAAGCACTGACCATTCCGGTTGCTAATTCTATGGTTGTAATGCCTGTCCAAATTGCGTTCTTATAGCCGGTAATTTCGCCTTTTTGGCGCAAGAACCAATTAAGCAAACCGATGCCCGCAGCGTTCATGTCGGGGCCGACGATAGACATACGCAAGGTTACGTCTTTTTCGTTTACAACCTCGCCCAAGGCTTTTGAACGGTCGTAAAATGTGCGTCCGTCGGGGAGGCTGTTTTCGCAATAAGGACCGGTGTTGCCGGCGAATACGCAATCGGTGGAGGGTTGTATCAGCTTTGTGCTTGTGTTTGAGTAAAATTGCTCTAACTTATGTGGCAGGTAGGAATTCAAATAAATGGCACAAGCAGGATTGCTTTCGGCAAATTGGTTTAAAATGCCAATACAATTTACAACTACATCGTATTTATTAATAAACAAAAAGCGATCGAAATCGGCAGACATAACGTCGAGAGCGGTTATGTTCTTTGCAAATTTTGTCAGCGCAATTCCATGCACGTCATAGCCGTTTTGCTCGAATACTTTGACGGCAACGTGGCCGAGCATGCCTTGAGCACCTAATATTAATACCTTTTTACTCATAATTGTCCCTCTTATACCAAGCCTTTTTCTAAAGATTCACCCGCAATTTGATATTTAATGTAGTCGGTTGTTTTAAGCAAGTCTATCACTTGCGGAACCGACAATCGTTGAGTGTTTTCAGATGTGTATTCATATTCGTTATTAAGCCCGCTTTCGCCGTTTGAAATAAAGTTTTCGTATTTTCTTGAATGGCTGTCGACCGGAATTTGGTAGTATCTTCCGATGTCGCTTGCGGTTGCAAACTCTTCGCGAGTGAGCAAAGTTTCGTGTCTTTTCTCGCCGTGTCGAGTGCCGATTAAGCGAATTTTGCTTTTTGAATTAAACATTGTGATAATGGCTTTAGCCAAATCCACAATGGTAGCGGCAGGGGCCTTTTGAACGAAAGTGTCGCCCTGTTCACCGTTTAAGAAAGCGTATAAAACTAAGTCTACAGCGTCGTCTAATGACATTAAAAACCTTGTCATGTCGGGGTTTGTTATGGTTAAATCCTCACCGGCTTTTGCCTGTTTTACAAAAAGCGGGATTACACTTCCGCGGGAAGCCATAACGTTTCCATAACGTGTTATGTTTAAAATGGTTTGTCCTAATATATTGTTAGAGGCGGCCCTAACGACTTTTTCGCCCATAGCTTTTGAAATACCCATGGCGTTAATTGGGTAAACGGCTTTATCGGTAGACAAGAAAATGAACTTTTCAATGTCGTTTTCGATTGCGGTTTCAACAACATTAGAAGTGCCTTCAACATTAGTATGCACCGCCTGCATGGGAAAAAACTCGCATGATGGAACTTGCTTTAATGCGGCGGCATGAAAACAAAAATCAACCCCACGCATGGCAGGTAATATGCTTTGTTTTTCTCTAACATCTCCTAAGAAATAGCGAATTTTGGGGCTGGTGAACGTATGCCTCATGTCGTCTTGTTTTTTTTCGTCCCGTGAAAAAATACGTATCTCCGCTATGTCGGTGTCTATGAACCTTTTTAAAACTGCGTTTCCAAAAGAACCTGTGCCACCCGTTATAAGCAGTGTCTTTCCCCTAAATTTGTTATTAACCTTATCTGTCATAATAATATAACCTACTTTCCGAGTGTATTCTAATATATAATAATAGCATGATGTTATAAATTTAGTCAACTTTATAAAGCGTTTGCAGATTGACAAAATTACCTGTGTACATTATATTGAAACTTGAAGAAAAATGAAGCGAGATAAATAATAAATGGAAGATAGAAAAAAAATATTGGTGGTATGCCAACATTATTGGCCGGAAACATTCCGTGTGACAGACATTTGCGAAGGTTTGGTAGAAAACGGCTATGAGGTAGATGTTTTGTGCGGAATTCCCAATTATCCCAAAGGCAAGTTTTTTGACGGATACGGATATACCAAAAACCGTAAACAAATTAAAAACGGCGTGAACATAAGAAGGGCTTTTGAAATTCCGAGGGGAGACAATTCTAATTTTCGGATATTTGTGAACTTTCTGTCTTTTCCTTTTGCAGAGTTTATGCACTTGCCACGTTTGCTGAGAAAAAAATATGACAGAATCATGGTATACCAACTTTCGCCTATCATGATGGCAACTATGCCCATATGGCTTGCTAAAATGAAGAAGACAAAGCTTTATATGTATATATGTGATTTTTGGCCGCATAGTCTGTTTTCTATTTTGAACTTTAAAAACAAATGGTTGCGCAAGAGGATAACAAATTTTTCGTATTGGCATTATAAGAAGGCGGACGGAGTCATGGGCGTTTTTCCTGGAATCGCCGAGCGACTACACACATTAGTCGGGATACCCGAAGAAAAAATCCGTTATATTCCGCAAGTGTGCGAAAAATTATACGAGAAAGATGTGCATGACGAACAAATTAAAAAAAGGTTTGGTGATGGTAAATTCAACATTGTGTTTGCCGGTAACATAAACCCGGCGCAATCTTTTGATACGGTTACGGCGGCGGCAAAAAAAGTTAAAGATTTGGGTTATGACAATATAAGGTATATCATACTTGGCGAGGGTATGAGCAAAGATTGGTTGATGCAAGAAGTTGAGAGATTGGGAATGAAAGAAGATTGGGTTTTTGAAGGTTTGGTGCCGGTCGAAGAAGTTCCTAAATACCAAACAATTGCGCAGGCGCTTTTGGTTGCGCTTTCAAAGAGCGATCTGTTTGAATATGGCATACCGGCAAAAGTGCAAAGCTACATGGCCGGTGGACGGCCGGTGATTTCTGCTATGGACGGTGCCGGCAAAGAACTTATAAACGAAAGTGGTTGTGGGATAAGCACCGAAAGCGGAAACATAGACGGTTTGGCCGATATTATCATGAAAATGTACGACATGCCGGAGGAAGAAAGAAAAGCAATGGGCGATGCCGGGCGAAAATATCACTTTGCAAATTTTGAAAGAAATGCAAATTTAAAGAAGCTGATAGATTTTGTGTTTGAAGAAGACGAATAAACAAAAATAATAATCAATAAAAAAACGGCTGAGTCAGCCGTTTTTATTTAAACTGTTATTTTCGTTTTTATCTTGCCGACGTTTTTCAAATTCGTCGTAGGCAATTTTTTGTGCTAATATTTTTATTTTTTCGTTTTGCCGTGAAACGTGCAACGACAATAAGAATATTTTTAACAATAGCAAGGCAATTATGACAAGTATTAAGAAATTAAACGGCGTCTGAATGCCCAACAAAGTGGAAAAAAAGTATGCGATTTGCGGAAATATTGCGAGTAATAATAAAACTACTGCCGTAATTATCCAAAAAATCGAATCTATTATATTTAACTTTGCCGATCGAATTTTTAGTATGACATAAACCAACACCAATGCGGATACGACAGTTAAAACAATGCTTAAAGTGGTAGACATCTAACGCTCACCGCCTTTTCTGAAAAATTGCAAGAATAATATAGACAGACACATACGGAACATAAAGAATATTGAACGGCCGAGAGTAAAGTAGCTTTGACCTTCGGTACGTTCGTTCATTTCTACCGGTACTTCAACAAATTTCGCACCGTTCTTAACAAAATATGCCCAAGTATCCGGCTCTGCACCGCAATTTGGGTCGGTTGCTATCTGCCTCATTATAGATCTGTTAACCATTCGCATACCGGCCGTAGGATCGGTGAATTTTTGTTTTGTGGTCAGCTTGAAAAAAAAGCTGATTATCCGACTCCCCATCATTCGCAAATTTAATGGCTTTTTTTTGTTTAGGAAACGAGAACCGATAACGACGTCGTAACCTTCTTGTAATTTGTTGAACAATGTAGGTATGTAGCGTGCGTTGTGCTGGCCATCGCCGTCGAAAGGAATGGCGGCATCGTAGCCGTTTTCGAAAGCATATTTGTTCCCTGTCTGAAACACACCGTCTAAACCTAAATTGAAAGGCAAAGAGATGTAGGGAAAATTGTTTTCTTCACAAACTAAAACGGTATTGTCAGACGAGCCGTCATCTATTATGACATAATCGTGTTCGGGGCAATGCTTTTTTAAGTCTGCCACCACTTGTTTTATGCTTTTCTCTTCGTTATATGCCGGCACAAATATTAAAAGCTTCAACATGCGCACTCCTGATTTCTTAGATTTATATGAAAATAAGTATACAATAAAACTAATTGTTTGACAAGATAACGTAATTTTCTTGTTTGAAAGAAAATGTTTAATCGGGTGAAAGTTGCATTTATCGGTCATACGTGTTAAACTTAAAAACAAGTATTACTATAATTTAATACATTTTTTGGGAGAGGAGATTTTTTTAATGAGTGAACAAAAAGAACAAAAAAAATCGAGGGCAGGCATGAATGAAGCAATTCATACAATGGCAAAAGGTAATAAAACCGCAGGCATAATTATTGCTATTCTTATGGTGGTATTAGGCGTGTTGTTTTTGGCCAGACCGTTGATTACAGAAGCGGTAGCAATGTATTTTGCGGTAGCGGGCTTTTTGGTTTACGGTGTATTCCAAATTATTGCTTACTTTAGAACACCGTCCGATCAAAGAAACGGTTGGACAATCGCTAACGGTATCATATTTATTGTGTTGAGCATAATAATATTAGCGGGCAGCACACTCGATATGGTTATCACATTTGCATTCTTATTGGGTTTCTTGGCAATGTTTGGAGGCATAAACCAAATATCTTCATACGGTGCGCTTAAAAAAGCGGGCGCAGCTAATGCAGGTTGGGTTCTTGCGAGCGGAATAATTAACCTTATTTTGGCAATATTCTTATTGGTTTCGCCGTTTGCCGCAGTATGGTCGCTTGGTTATGTGTTTGGCATATACTTAATCGTAGGCGGAATTGCGCTTTTTGCAGAAGCGTTGTCCGGACATCATGGAAAGAAAGCATAATATTTGCAGACATAAATTTAACTATAAAAAACACCTCGAAAATTTCTTCGGGGTGTTTTAGTATGGTTTGAATTTGTTATTTTGTAATGGCGTACGCCTGTTGGATTCCGACATCGGCACCCGAATATTTAAGTTCGAGCTCGTAGAAATCTTTGTTTATCGGGTTTGAATAACCTTCAAAACTCTTATAATCGGTCATAAGTTCACGAAGCAACCGAGAACCGAAATAATACATCGAAGAAAAATCTATGCAATTGTGCTTATATTCTTTTTCTGTTAAATATTGCTCTATACGGCTTTTTTTTATGTAGCGGTTAAAATCGTGTTCTACCAACGGTTCTAATGAAAACAAGGTACGAAGCGCATTTAACTTTACAAGCGGTTCGTAGAACGCTTCGGACAAGACTATTGTTCCGCCCGGTTTTGCGACACGTATGCATTCTGCAATGCCTTGCATTTGTTG
>CAYJNC010000064.1:0-8802 GCA_964371185.1 uncultured Christensenellaceae bacterium | reverse complement strand
GTACGGTAGCTACTATTCTACAATTTTTATGTGCTTTCGTCAATCTTTTTTAAATGTTCTTTCGCATACGTCGCAATTTCACCTACAAATTCGTCGTCTGTTAATTCTTCTATTCTCTTTAACGCAGGCAAATATTGCGTGTTTAGTGCATAGCAAATTGTCTGCCCGAGTATGATTCTTCTGCGTGCGTTGTTTTTGCCGATAAGCACACCCAGTTCTTTCAATTTTTCCCCGGCCAACAACTCTTCTATGCTAAACGTTGTCGCCGCAACTTTATCAAAATTATTTTTGGGGCAAACCGTCATACAAAGCTCGCACCCCATAATTTGATAAACCTGCCTTGCATATTTGGGCGGTATGTTTTTTTTAGTTAAATACTCTCTCAAACATTTTTGGCTGTCGTGCCCGTCTCTTGAAATTGCGCCGGTCGGACAAATTTTTTCGCAAAGCGTACAACTTCTACAATTGTTCTTTGCTTCGATCGCTCGTTTTTCTTGTTCTTTCACAGAACCTAAAATTTCTATGCAATGAATGCTCACACTGCACCCGAGCTTTGGGTGATAGTATAAACTGTTTCTTCCTATTTCTCCGCAGTTTGAAACAGCCAGTTTTTTAACTCCGCTGTCTTTGTATTCTTCTGCATTTATTTTTTCTTGCGCACAAAAAGCAAGCATTTCTTTCATTTTGGTGTAGCCTTTTTGCGATGTTAAATAGTAGGTAGAAACGGGTATTTGCCCGGGCATTATTTTTTCTTCCGAAAACCCATATTTCAAGAATAAAAATAAAACATGTGTTCCGCGTTCGCTTATAGCAAAAAAGGCATCGTCATGCCCTGTTTGCATTGCTCTATCTATTAATTTTAGTTTAATCTCTTCTATGTTCATATCAAATATGGAAACGCTTTTTCATTTCCGACCCCACAAAATTTACTGCAAACCGCAACAACCCAAGGATGGTAAGCCCTCCGGCAAAAGTTGAAATCGCCATCGGCCAAGCAACGTGTGTTACCCCTATGAAGTAAAATACAAACGGCACAAAGGCAAACGCAACAACCGTCAGCACGCAAAGCAAATTTTCTCTCCAACGAGACTTATGGACGTATGAGTATATGTCTATATAGGCTATCCCGATGCTTAGCACCAAAGGAAACGCATATTCATACGACCACCCCGTGCCGCCGAATAAAAAGTCGAAAGACAAAAAAACGCCCATTATGCCACCTATTTGAAAAAGCATCTTTACACCCACAAAAAAATCGCTCAGCAACGTTATCCTAAACAATATCCACATGTAAATCAAGGTGGATACAACCGCCAAAAACCAAGGCGTTCCGTTCCAGTTAATTATGTTTATAAGAATGCTTCCTCCGATAAAAACACAGTTAAAAAACGTGAACAACTCGCTGAAAAAACCTTGCTTTTGCACAACTGCTTTTAGTTTCGGGTTTGGGTACAACTCATTTTTTTCGGGGTTTCCGCCTAAATTTTTGTTACACAAAGGGCAACGTTTAAGCCCTTCGTCTACATACACATGGCACTCCGAACAATAGTTTATTTTTTCTTGTTCCATTCGTTCCCCCTTATCTTTACATTCAAATGCAAATCTTTTGAAAAGTGTCCAAAAAATTCACGAATAATGCCCGTTTCTTTAATACCGCGCGCAAACGTAAACACTATGTCGTCTCTGTATGACACAACCACGCAATTAAGCGGGTTTAAATCACTTACGCCTAAGGCGTAGTATATGTTTTTTATTCTATCATACATAGACTTTGGAAATTTTGTCGTCTTTAGGTTAGACAACACCATTGTGTAGCACCCTTCCCCATACATCTTGTATGTGTTTGAAACCACAATGTTTTTAACAAACAAAGGAGTTATGCGGATAAAAGGATTTTTTTCAAACTTAACATTCTTGTTTATTTTCGCACGAATGGCACCTTCCGACAACCCAAATTTAAGTTGTTCGTTTACGTCTTTTAATATGTCGTCAAACCTCATCTCGCCCACGATTTTCACGCCAACGTTAACCAGCGAAACAAAGTTTCGCAGAGTATTAGACGGAAACATCGTCCTTAAATCTATGGGTACGGAAATCATTATCGGCTTTTTTTCTTTTCGATAAGAAAGCCCTTGCTGTCTGTATGTAGAATATATTAAGAGTGCCGCAACATAGGCGGAAACCGTTACCCCTTTTTCTTTGACCGCCTTTTTGAAATCTTCAAGTTTTATGCTTCCATGCACCAGATATATGTTGTTATCGCTGAGCGGTGTGCCCATAATGTGATAGGCCTGTGGCTGTTTCAACTTCCTAAGTTCGCCCTCTGCCTCATAATAGGTTGAAAAACTGTCTTCTAACTCGTTCGCTTTTACCTTACCGTCCGCACCTTTTACTATGCCGTCTAAATCGTCCATGCAATATCCGCACAAAAGAAAATACTCGTACAACATTGTTTTAAGAAACTCAATCGCACCCGTGCCGTCTGCCAAACCATGGAAACATTCCATTATGATGTTTGATTTATAGTAGGTTACGTTGAACAAAAAACCATTGTTTACGAAGTCTTTCAGCCGTTTGCACGGAAATCCGCTTTCTTCTTTCACTATCGGGATTGCATCGTTATGCTCTAAATAATACCAAAACAACCCTCTTTTCAGCGCTACCGCAAAAGAAGGAAACCGTGGCATTATCCTCACCAATGCTTCTTGCAAATATTCTTTGTTAACAGTTTCATATAGCTCTACGTTCAAACGGAAGGTAGAGTTATTATGTGTTTGTGAAATAGACGGATAAATCTTAGCCGCCGTGTCTAACTTCATCCAATCTTGTTGCATTGCCATCTAAGCATTTCCCTTCTTAAAAAGGCAGCCGCAGTATATTGTACGGCTTTTTTTACATATAAATAATCGGGAGATTCTTCTCTTTTTTGCGAAGAGTATACAGTACTGTATCTGCCTAATTGCAACAAACTTAAAGCACATACCGCCACTATTCCCCTCGCAGAGAAAAATCCCCCTCTTGTGTTTTTACAGTTTATTTTTATTTTGTGCCAAACAATCTGTCGCCGGCATCACCCAAACCGGGCACAATGTAGGCATGGTCATTTAAGCCTGCATCTACCGCCGCAACATAAACGTCTACGTCCGGGTGTTCGTCTACAACCGCCTGAATACCTTCCGGAGCCGCAAGTATGCAAACCAATTTTATGTTTTTGCATCCATTCTTTTTGATGAGCGCAATTGCATCGTTTGCACTGCACCCTGTCGCAAGCATAGGATCTAATATTATCAGTTCTCTTTCTTCGATATCTGTGGGAAGCTTGCAATAATATTCGACCGGTTGCAAAGTTTCCGGATCACGATACAGCCCGATATGTCCGACTCTCGCCGCCGGAATAAGGTTCAACACACCTTCAACCATGCCTAAACCCGCACGCAACACCGGCACTATCCCAAGCATTTTACCTGCAATAACTTTTGTTTTCGCCTTTGTGATAGGTGTCTCTATTTCTACCTCTTTTAAAGGCAGGTCTCTTGTTACTTCATAAACCATAAGCATGGCAATTTCTTTAACAAGTTCTCTGAATTCTTTGACTCCTGTGTTTTTGTCTCTTATTAAAGAAACTTTGTGCTGTAACAGCGGATGATCTAATACATGTGCTTTACCCATTTTTTTCCTCCAAATTTAGCTTATGATTTGTTTGCATAATAATCGTTGTTTATATAAACTCTTACTTATTAAACTCTTGCTCTATTTTCTTTATGCCTTCGATTCTGTTTATGTGTCGTTCCTCGTTTGAAAACGGTGTGTTTATAAATATGTCAACCAGCTTAACCGCAAGACCCGGGCCTATTGTTCTTCCACCCATTGCAATAATGTTAGCATCGTTGTGTTCCCTTGTTGCCTGCGCCGTAAACGCATCACTGACCGTTGCGCACCTGATTCCCGGAACTTTGTTCGCGGCCATACATATGCCTATTCCCGTGCCACACAACAAACCGCCCATGTCGGCCTCTTTATTTTTTATTGCCATCGCAACCTTATATGAATAATCGAAATAATCTACAGATTTTTTGTCGTCGTCTGCGCCAAAATCAACAAGCGTGTGCCCGCTTTTCTCTAAATATTGTACAATTTCCGGCTTTAATACATATCCGCCATGATCGCACCCTAAGGCTATTACCATAATTTTATCCCTCTTTTACAATTTCTTCTTCTAAAATAGAAACCAATTTTTTCACCGCATCCGAAATTTGAGCCACACATTCTCTGTATGCGTCGTCGTCTTCGTCGTATGGGTCTAATATGTCATAAACATTCTCGGCCGGATCTCCGAGCACACCTTCAACATAACCTAAAAACGTATGCATCTTTTTGGTGTAGTCGGGCGCCAAAGCCTCTAAATGTTCCATTTGCTCTTTGCCCATAGCAAGAATAATGTCTGCCCACTCTGCGTCTTCTTGGTCAAACTGTTCTGCTTCATGACGTTTTAAAGATAGCCCATATTGTTTAAGTGCCTTGACGGCTTCGGGCACAGCCTCTGCGTCCTCGCAAGCAAATGTGCCTGCCGAGCGCACTTTTACCCTGCCGTTCAAGTTGCTACTTCGGTCTATTGCATCGTCGGTAATTGTTTCTGCAATAGGACTTCTACAAGTGTTTCCCGTACATACAAACAGCACGTTCATTTCGTTTTTGTTACCTCCCCCTGCGGTTTTTCCGCAGCTCTGATAATTCTATTTTTAATCGCCAACCCCATTTCGTTTTCGTAATGAAACAAGATTGTGTCTATTTTCGCTTGGTCTGCTTCTCTCAGTTCCGCAAAAAATTTTGCCTCTGCGCTTTTTGCATCTTTTCCGAACAACCGTAAGTTTAGGCCTTCATAGCCTTTTGCCGTGTCGTCCATACAAAAAACCACCACATTTTTTGCATTTTCCTTACAGTTATGATACATGGAACAAACGTTTTTTTCAACTGTTTTTTTATCCCCCTCGTAAACATAAACGCTTGCTTTGGGTGCATAATGCTTATATTTCATTCCGGGAGACATGACAACATCATTTTTTGTCGTTTTTCCGCACACACTTTCGTGCAGGACAACTTCCCCCATAATTTTCCCTATCATCTCCGGGGTGACATCACCCGGTCTGAGTATTGTAGGTATCTCAACCCCAACTGTTTGCACAACCGTAGATTCTACCCCCACCTCGCACGGGCCTCCGTCTATAATCAACGGTATTTTCCCGTTTAAATCTTCGTAGACGTGTTTTGCCAGCGTCGGACTCGGCTTCCCGGACACATTTGCGCTTGGGGCGGCAATCGGCACGCCGGCTTTTCTTATTATTTCTCGGGCGACTTCGTTTTTTGGCATACGCAACGCAATCGTCTTAAGCCCTGCGCTCACCCCGTCGCCAATACAATCTTTCTTTTCTACGATCACAGAAAGCGGACCCGGCCAAAATTCTTCCATCAACCGCCTCGCCGTTTGCGAAACATTAGCCACCTCATAAGCCATTTCCATGTCCGCAATGTGGACTATTAAAGGGTTGTCTTGTGGCCTACCCTTAACCGAAAATATTTTGCTTACCGCAACATCGCAAAGCGCATTTGCTCCTAATCCGTATACCGTTTCCGTCGGAATGGCGACAACTTCACCATTTAAAATCAACCCCGCCGCCTCACAAACCGCCGTTTGCAAATCTTGTTCACAAGAAATTATTTTTGTGTTCATCCTTCTATCCTATCACAACGCAAGAAAGTGCTTATTCTTCTTGCATGGCTATCTTTTTTTGTCTTTCTTCTAAAATCAGCGCATCTATAATTTCTTCCATGTCGCCGTCTAAAAACGCCTCTAATTTATATAAGGTACAACCTATTCTGTGGTCTGTTATTCTGCTCTGCGGAAAATTATATGTGCGAATACGCTCGCTCCTGTCGCCCGAGCCCACTTGGGTTTTCCTGTTTTCCGAAAACTCCTTGTTTTTTTCCTCGGCATACATGTCATACAACCTCGACGCAAGCACCTTCATTGCCTTTGCCTTGTTTTTTATCTGCGATTTTTCGTCCTGACACGAAACAACCAGACCCGTCGGAATGTGCGTAATTCTCACCGCACTGTCTGTGGTATTAACGCTTTGACCGCCGTTGCCCGACGACCGATAAACGTCTATACGCAAATCGTTTTGGGCAATGTTCACCTCAACCTCTTCCGCCTCCGGTAAAACAGCAACCGTCGCCGCCGAAGTATGAATGCGTCCGCCCGATTCTGTGTCCGGAACCCTTTGCACCCTGTGCACTCCGCTCTCGTATTTTAAACGCGAATAAGCGCCGGTACCCGAAATTAACAGCACAATTTCCTTTACGCCGCCAAGCTCTGTGGTGTTAGAAGACAATGTTTCTATTGTAAACCTGTTTCGCTCGGCATACCTTGTGTACATACGCAGCAAATTGCCACCGAACAAAGCGGCTTCGTCTCCGCCGGTGCCTGCCCGAATTTCCAGCACAACGTTCTTGTCGTCGTTTTCGTCTTTAGGAATAAGCAAGACTTTTAAATCTTCTTCTATCTGTGTTTTTTCCGGCTCAAGCTCTGACAGCTCTTCTTGAGCAAGCTCTATCAACTCCGAATCTTTTTCCGTCTGAATTATGTCTTTGTTTTGCGCAATGTGGTCTAATATCTTTGCATATTTATCATATGCCTCCACAATGTCTGCCAAACTCGCCTGTTCTTGTGCATATTTTCTGAAACTATCTTGGTTGGCTATCACGCTCGGTTGTGAGAGCTTTTCCGATAACTCGTCGTATCTTTGCTTGATAGACGCTAATTTTTCTATCATCTAATTTCCTCTTTCTTTAAACTACCCTATAAATTATATAATGCCGCTTACAAATCTCGGCCTGTTTTCTATGTCTTTTCCACACTTTATGTTACCAAATCCTGCATTTTTTAGCAACTGTTCTACTTTAATATGTTGCGTACAACCAATTTCCAAAACTATCAATCCACCGCTTTTTAAGAATTTTTTGCCTTCTTTCGCCAGCCTCTCGTAAAAGAAATAACCTTCATTTTCCGCCACCAGCGCCGTCTTGGGTTCGTGCATTCTTACTTCGTTAGCAAGCCCATTGTATTCCTCATTGCTAATGTACGGAGGGTTGCTGACAATTATATCTACCTTGTTTTGTATGTTTTCAAACAAATTTCCCAAAACAAATTCCGACCTGTCATAAACACCCAAATTTTCTGCATTTTTTTGGGTTATTTTAAGTGCTTTTTCGCTTATGTCACCAAAGGTTAGTTTTTTTATTTTGCTTTCCAAAAGCAATGTAATCCCTATGCACCCACTGCCGCAACACAGGTCTATTGCGGTTTCATATTTTCTGCTTTCCGCTTCTTTTATGCAAAACTCCACCACCGGTTCGGTGTCGAACCGAGGAATCAGAACATTTTCGTCTACATAGAAATCATATCCGTAAAAATTTCTTTGGTTTAGCACGTATGCAAGCGGTTTTCCCTTCAGCCTTTTTTCCACAAGTTCTTGTATTTCTTTTTCGTGTCGGCTTTCGTCGCAAAAGCGCAAGATAAGGGCACCCAATTCGCACCCATACACTTGCGCCATCATAAGTTTTGCTTCTGCTTCCGCTTCTTTTGTTATTGCAGACAGCTTATTTTTTATTTCGTTATACTGCTCCGCTACCTTCATGAACCCTTTGCCATAGCTTCCGCCATGCTATTCTCAACAGTTTCTTCTTGCACTTCTTGCTCTTCTTTTTCTTCTACAACTTTTTTAGAAAATTTCTGTGTCAACTCTGCTATCTCTTCGTCGCTGAGCACGCCTTCTGCCACTCTAAAAGACAATATCGCCGTCTCTAACATTTCTTCGTCCGGCTCTCTTGTGGAAAGTTTTTGCAACAACATGCCCGGCTTACGCAAGAAGTTCGTTACGCAATTATCTTTTTTCGCTAATAGTTTAAGCATTTCGTACGACACACCGGCAACAACCGGCAACATAGCAAGCCTTAACGCTATTCTGACAAAAGCGTTGTCGCTCCAACCGAGAAGAGAGAACAACAAAATTGAGATTGTCATAACTATTAATAAAAAGCTTGTTCCGCACCGAGGATGCAACCGAGAGCATTTTTTTGCGTGCTCCACGTCTAATGGCATTTCGTGTTCATAACAATGAATTACCTTATGCTCCGCTCCGTGGTAGGCAAACAACCTTTTTATATCTTTCATGTTTGAAATTATCGCCATGTATGAAATAAAGATTGTGATTCTTACCAAGCCGTCTATTAGATTTTTCAATATGGGTTGATCAACATAGGGCGTTATCCAGCCCGTTATTAAATTGGGCAGAATGAAAAACAACCCAACAGCGAGCGCAACCGCCATTATAACCGCAAAGAAAATTGCTACGTCCATAGAATCTTTGCCCGTTTTTTTTGCAATAAATTCTTCTGCCTTAGAAGGCTTTTCCTCTTCCGCCATTTCGGGATCGTACAACTTTGCCGCATCGGTAATAGTTTTAACCCCTAAAATAAGCATTTCGAAGAAATTAACTACCCCTCGGATAATCGGCAATTTAACTATCTTATATTTTGCAGACAAGGGTTTCGTTGGTTTTTTCTGCGTGACAATTTCGCCCGTTTCTTTTCGTACCGCAATACCCGTAGTATGCTCCGAGCGCATCATGACGCCTTCTAAAACCGCTTGCCCTCCTATGTTTGTCTTTTTCATTTATTATTATCCTCTCAAAAAAACAGACCGCACAAAGAGTATGCAGTCTGTAGGAAACAAGTTAATTTTAT
>CAYJNC010000063.1:4732-8821 GCA_964371185.1 uncultured Christensenellaceae bacterium | reverse complement strand
GATGCGGTCCTACCGCCGACCCTATGCAATATATGGCTGTTTCGTATTGTTGCATATACGCTTCAAATGCAGAATCAACGGCTTCTTTTAGCGTTTTTGCACCATGTGTTGCAGTAACAACTTTGGCTCCGAGCATTTTCATTCTTGTAACGTTTGGGGCTTGTTTTTCTATGTCTACCGCCCCCATATGTATTTCGCATTCTAATCCGAAGAATGCCGCCGCCGTGGCAAGCGCAACACCATGTTGCCCTGCGCCCGTTTCGGCTATCAATTTCTTTTTACCCAAATATTTTGCCAGCAAACCCTCTCCCATACAGTGATTTAACTTGTGTGCACCCGTATGGTTTAGGTCTTCACGCTTAACATATATCTGTGTACGACCGCACAAATTAGAAAGTCTTTCACAATGGTAAACAGGCGTAGGCCTTCCTTGAAATTCTTTTCTTATTCTTCTTAGTTCACTGATAAATTTTGAAGATTGACAAATTGTTTGATACGCGTTTGAAATCTCTTGGAAGGCAGTTTCAAGCTGTGGTGGTAAAATTGCTCCACCATATTCACCAAACATTCCATTTTCATCGGGGTAATTTTTAAGATACGTTTTAAAATCCATTTTCTTGCTCTCCTATTCTATTCTAATCTTTTCTATAGAAACAGTTATTTTTATAAATCAATTTGTCCTCATACACGGCTTGTCCTCATACACGGCTTGTCCTCATACACGGCTCGCCCTCATACACGGCAAACAAACTGAAATAAAAATCTATTTCCACTAATCTTTAAGCACGCTCTCGTGCTTTTCTAAGTTGGATTATATACTACAAACAGACATATGTAAACCCCTAATTGAATAATCTTACAAATTTTTCAATTCATTAGCGCTAACACAATAATTTTTTTGCTCACAATCTTGCTCTGTATACCTTCCTTCTTGCGAATTTTCCTTAGTGGAATCATACAACAAAAATGGCACAGGATCACCACCATGAGCGCCGGTGTCGGAAAACGTAAAATGGTCTGACGCCAACACAATTTTATACTCGCCTTGCAAGCTTTCTAAATATTTTGGCAAAAACAAGCTGTCAAACATTTCTATTGCCTCAACTTTTTCCTTTGGTTGAATCTCATGAGAAAGATCATCGGTTTCTTGAAAATGCAAGTATATGTTTTCGTATTCTTGTGTTGCATCAATTGCTTTTTTCAATTTTTCTTCTAAGAAATCGGAATAAGACCGACCCTCTCTGTTTGTTTTTATGTTAGGGATACCGGTTATTTTGGTTATGCCGTCCATAAGCAATGTTTCCGATAATGCTACCCTACCCGTTATGTCTCCTTTAATTTCAGGCACTATCGACGCACCCCAAAACCAAACGCCATTTATGTCTGTACCGCTATTTTGTAAAAACTCGTATGAATTCTTCATGAGTTCAAAAAACGGCGCTTGTACCCCTTGCGTCTTAATATAAGGAGCAATCGGCTGTCCGATAATGTCATGTGCCGCCATAAAATCTATGGGATATAATTTAGCTCCCCCCTTAACTATAAGTGTGTTTCTAAAAGAACCGCAATATTGCAAATCGTAATCGCCGAAATAGACCGCTTCTTTGAGCGCTTTTGCTACGGGCTCTGCTTTTTGTGTGGCTATTTCATAAGCACTGTAGCTTTTTATTGCACTGTTTTCAAAACTATCGCCTTCAAACGTAACCATATTAACCCTGATATATAGATCATCATTTGAAATGGGCATATCAAGCCCTGCCGCCTCAACAACCGCCCTACCCCTATAACCTGTCGGGTCAAAGCCAAGCATACTTAAATTACCGACCGCACTACCGACTTCTAATCCTTCGGGTATGGTTACTACCGTTCCTCCGATAGATTTTTTATATAAAGCGTCTAAGTTTGGTGTTTTTGCACATTCTAACGGCGTCTTATTTGAAAGTTCCTTGTTTTTTCTGTCTGCTACGCCGTCTAACACAATTGTTATTCTTTTCATAAAATCTCGCTCCTATCATTTTGCTCTTTTCTCTATTTTATTATAATACAAAACAGTCGATATTGAAATAATAAAAAAGAAAAGCCGCTTTTTTAGCAGACTTTTCTTTTACTTGTTTGTATACTCTTAAATTAAATGTTATTTGTTCTCATCAATAGAAATTACATTTGGCTCGTCTTCTATTTTCTTTCCTAAAAACTCGGGGATTTGCATACCTGCCATTTCAAACATTTCGCTCATTGGCGGTATACTCTTCATCAAGCCGGATAAAAAGTTTGCGGTAGAAGTACTGCCGTCTTTTCCGCCCGCACCGCTGTCCCAAACAGTAACTTTGTCTATCTTCAAGTTTTTGATAGCCTCTACCTGAACGCTAAGCAATGCTTCCATTTTGTCCGCAAGCATCAGCATTAACGCATCTTTAGCATTACCGCCCGCCGCCGCAACAATCTGCTCGAAACCGTCTGCCTGCTTTGTAAGAATTTCTTGCATACCTCTTGCTTCCGCTTCCATCTTTGCATAGATAGCCGCCGCTTCACCTGCCGCCTGTCTACGTAATTTTTCCGCTTCAGCTTCGGCTTCCAACTCTATCTGACGCTTTTTAATTTCCGTCTTTACAATAACATCAGCCTCAAGAGCCGCCTTTTCACGAGAGAACCTAGCCAACTCCGCTAATTTTTCTGCTGCATACGCTTCTTCTAAAGCTTTTGCCGCCTGAACTTTTTCCGCCGCAACCGCCTGACGCAACGCTTCTGCTTCTCTTTCACGTTTCAACGCTTCCGATTTAGCTATTTCTATCTGAGCGGTATTCTCGCCTTGAATAGCAGACGAATTTGCATTAGCCACCTGTATTCTTTGATCTTTTTGAGCATTAGCTTCACCGATAGAACCGTCACGCACTTTTTCCGCAACCGACTTCTTAGCATCATTAATAGCCTTTGCAGCTGCTTCCTTACCAAGTGCCATGATGTATCCGGATTCGTCGCTTATGTCTGTGACATTAACGTTAATTAGTCGCAGGCCAATTTTTTTCAGCTCTGTTTCAACGTTTCTTGATACGGCTTCTAAGAATTTGTCACGATCGGTGTTGATTTCTTCGATGTCCATTGTTGCGATAACCAGACGCAACTGACCGAAAATCACATCTTTTGCAAGATCTTGAATTTCTTGTTGTTTTAATCCAAGCAATCTTTCTGCCGCATTTTGCATTATGCCTTGTTCTGTAGAAATGCCCACTGTGAAAATCGAGGGCACATCTATCCTGATGTTTTGCCTCGAAAGAGCGTTTCTTAAATCTACGGCGATAGACATAGGTGTTAGGTCTAAATATTGGTAGGCTTGTATAACCGGCCAAATAAATGCCGCACCCCCATGAATACACCGAGAGGTTCTGTTTGTACCGTCGCTGTTCTGCCCTACCTTACCGTAAATTACCATGATTTTATCGGATGGGCATTTCCTGTATCGTGTGAGAAAGATAAGCAAAAACATGAAAACAAGAACTACTACCACCACAATTAAAATCAGCGTTTCAAAAGACATTTAATTTCCCCCTTTTCTATCTTATTTTTTATCTACAATCAACGTATTACCATTAGATATACCAATAACCGTCACTTCAACACCGGTATGAATTGGCTCTGCGTTGTTTGTTACCGCATCAAGCTCGGTTACTCTGTCTTGAATGAAGATTGTAACCTTGCCCTTTTGTTCTCTTTTTGCCGGAATAGTCAAATACACTGTTCCCGAACGTCCTATCGCATTTTTTATATCCATGTTGCCTGCTTGTTGTAGCTTCAACATGGCACGCAACAAAAACGCCAATGCCACCATTGCCCCAAAACCAAATACAATTGCGAGTGCTACTGCTCCGACGGGTTGCACATTTCCTTCCAACATTATGAGCCCCGACCAACCAAAAACAGCAAAAAACGCCACTAAACCTTGCAGTGTAAATAAGTGGATTCCACTCCCCGCATGAGTAAGGTCTGAATCCGGCAGCGAAGATGCGTCTACGTCGGCAGAAACATCACCAATGTTTGTATCCATATAATCGGCACCGCCATCCGAAAAGTCTGCCGAATCTCCTAAAGAGT
>CAYJNC010000063.1:0-4722 GCA_964371185.1 uncultured Christensenellaceae bacterium | reverse complement strand
GCAGCAATTCCTATTGCAGCAAAAAATTGCTCGGGCGTACTTAACGCTTCCCACCATTCAACCATAAATAAACACCTTCCTTACCAAAAAATATTTGTGTTAAATATCTAATTTATTAAACTCTATTTGCGTTTGCTTTTTTATTGTTGCCGCAATATAAGCAAGCGCCATTATTTTTAAAATTTTTTCCAACTTCAACTTTGCAGCTTCGCCTACATCTTGCATGTTTGCAATTTTTCTTGCAAGTGCGGCCACATATGTCTGTGAATTAATTGCATCAAGGTTGAAATTTTTTAACAGCTCACAAAACGTCAGATAGATGAAAGTATCGTTGCACTTAGCCTCTTCTTGTTCTACATAGTTTAGCATTTCAACAATATTTTCAATTTTAAGACTATCTTTGATTGTGTTAATAATAGCCAACCTGCAAAACGAATTGCAATCATATTTCTTTTTGCTGGGTGACAAAATAAACCGCCTCTTCACCCAATTTTGGACGGTATGCGCTTCAAGCCCGGTTAAACTCACAATTTGCGATAAAACCAAGCCGTTTACCGTAAATGCAGAACTAAGAAACGTACTAACCATGCCGATGTCTTCGGTTTCTACTGTTGTTCCCGGTAAATAGCCCATTGCTCTCACAACCTTTCATTTTAACGATACAATAACTATATCACACAGTCGCATAACCGTCAATAATTTTTATTTGATTGTTTAATGATGGTTGTGTGACTGTTTAATGATGTCTTGTGGTTGTTTAATGATGGTTATACGATTGTTAATTGTAGTCGTATGACTTTATATAAAATTTTGTTATGAAGTCAGTGTGTTGGAATGGTATTTATTGTAAATAACCTCTAATTCTTTTCCCATTATTTTGCAACTCTCAATTAAAATAGGTGAAAATATGCCAAATTCGCCTTTCTCAATGGCATTTAAAGCCTCTTTATGTGCATAGTTGTAACCTGTTATTTTTCCCTCACGCAAATTATCGTAGGTAGTAACCAACCCTACGACTTGTGCACTTATGGGAATCTCGACGCCAACTAATTTCTCGGGATATCCGGAACCATCCCAACGCTCGTGTTTATACTTAGAAATTTCAAGTGCGGTTTTTATGTATTCTTCATTCTCTATAGAATCAAATGCTTTAATTCGCACACTGTCTTTCTTAATATATTCACGAATCCATTCTGAATAATTCTCTTTGATTTTAGCTTGATATTTTTTATAGCCTTCTACGTCTTGTAAGATTGCCGCAGTAGAAATTAGGCTGATTTTTTGCAAAGTCAAACCATATTTTTCATCGCTATATTCATAAATAAAGTTTAATACTTCTCGAGTATAGGCACGAATTCGCTGAATTGTTTTTCTGACAGTCTCGTCTTCAACACGCATCACCGCAATAAGGACATCGGCAACAGATTCTGTAATACCGGTGAATTTTTCCGCTTGCTGCTCAACTATTCGACTCAAACTTCTTTTATATCTGTATAATTCTATTGCATTTCTGACTCTTTGCTTAACAATATTAGAATTGAAGGGTTTACAAACAATGTCGCACGCCCCCCTGCGCAAACCTTCTACCTGTATGTTTTCATTTTCTTTGTCTGATATTAAGACAACCGGAATCTCATGTATATATTGTCGCTCGTACATAAATTCTATTATGTCGAACCCATTTTTTTCTTGCATAACAAGATTGAGCAACATAACTGCCGTATCACGCTTATGCCGATTAAGCACAGTTATCGCTTCTTCTCTGTTAGACGCTTGCAAAACTATGTAATCATTGTAGAAAAGTTCTGCTAACGGCTCTCTATTCTCTTGTATGTCGTCCACTATGAGCACTACATTATTTTTCATATGCTCTAACCATCTCTTCCGCAATATTCGGTAAGACATTTTATTCAATTAGTACGTGGAACTGTATTTATATTAGCACAATAAATTAAAAAAAGCTATCTTTTTTTTAAAATAAAGACAACTTTTTAAAAATATCTGAACTTCTTAAGCAAAATATTTATTGATTATAGGCCTAACGTCAGCAAATATATTCCTAACAATAAAATTACTACGCCCAACACTACTTTTATAATTTTTCCGATTTTCGCAAACTTTTCCGAATGCGTTATCTGATTAATATAGCCTAAGCCCACACCTACAGCCACAATTAGTATACTGTGTCCGACAGAATACATAATAAGCATGAAAATTCCCATTAAAATATTTTCGGACGAGGCTATTACCGCAATTATTGCCGCTAATACGGGTGTAACACAGGGGCTTGCAAAAGCTCCGCCCAACAATCCAAGCAAAAACGCTCCCAAACCACCTTTTTTCGTTGTCGTCTGCCTCACTCCGCATTGCGGAAAAATCTTTATAACATCCCACATCACAAGAGCCATGAAAATCATTAATATTCCAAGAATAACGTACCACAAAGCACCCGCCGCCGAGAAAAAACTACCTAATGCAGCTAAACTTGCACCAAGAACCGTGAAAGTTACAGTCATACCCGCACAAAACAATAAAGAATACTTTAATGCCGAGTATTTACCGCTTTTGTTTGCGCCCACATAACTTATAACCAATGGAAAAGTGGAAAGCGAACAAGGTGTGAATGCCGTAAGTAAGCCGGCTAACAAACAAATTAAAGGTGCTATCCACAAATTCTGGTTTATTAATTGGCTTAAATTATACATCCATTCTATCATGGTTCAATTCCCAATCCTTCAAAAATAAAATCGTTCATTGCATCTTTAGGCGCTGCTCCGCTAAAACTCAACACCGCCTCACCGTTTTCATCTAACAGAACATAATGCGGAATACCATAAACACCATATTGATTTGCTACATCCGGTTGTTCGTCTATGTCTATAACTTCAAAGTCTAATTGTCCCGCATACTCATTTTCCAGTTCTTCGATAGTCGGCTTCATATCTTGACAATACGGGCACCAATCTGCCGTGAATTCCAAGAAAACAGGATTAGCCGCAACGTCAGATGAAGAGTTTTCTTGCGTGGCGGTTTCATCTTCCGGTATGTTTACCGATTCTTCACTCGTAGTGTCTTCTTCAGGCATGTCTGACGCTTCATTGTTTGCTATATCTTCTTGCATTTGCTGTTCAAGCTTGGTTTCCTCTTGCATTTGCTGTTCAAGCTTGGTTTCCTCTTGAATCGGTTCACCTTGCATATCTTGCTCAGCTTTAACTTCCTCTTCTTTAACCGGCTCTTCTTGCATAGGCATTTCAACAAAAGGAGCACAGCTTGCAAAAACAATAAGCATCGCCAAACAAAGGCCTATCGGAACAATAAATTTCAACATTTTAGATTTGTTAAATTTCAACATAATTCTCTCCTTACGATATAATTTTATATAAATAAATTCTTTATAATTATGATATACCCAAAATAGCATTAACACAAACCATGTTTACAATTTGTTAAACAAATATACCACATTTTTTTACTTTTTGTTATAATAAAGAGGTACCACATTAAATTGATTAGGAGGCAATATTTTGAAAAAACCCTTCAAGCTTCCAAGGCTCGGTATGCGAAACATTAAAACGGCTTTATGCGTTTTGGTGTGTCTTACCATTAATTTTCTTTTTGAAAACCAAGTTGTATTGATTTCTTCAATAGCAGCCATAGTTTGTATACAGTCTACACTTGAAAACACTTTGTATGTTGGGCTTACACGACTTATCGGAACTGCCATCGGCGGCGGATTTGCAATTTTATTAATACCGCTATCAAGCAGCCCTTCTTTTGAAGTTTTATACATCATATTAGCCCCTATATTTATTGTTGTAATAATATATTTGTGTAATGTTTTGCGTATTCCCGGCAGTTCCCCAATTTGCGCAATTGTTTTTATAAGCGTAATCATTACACCACTGACAGCAGTAAGCGTTAACCTTTATTATGCCGCCTTTATCAACATTGTAAACACGGCAATAGGAATAGTTGTAGCCATGCTAATCAACCGTTTTATCGCCCCTCCAAAGCGCTCTAACCCACTTAGTGTAGAATTTGAATGCAATACTTTCGACAATATTTATGACCGAATTTCTCATCGCCTCACGGGTAACGAGCAATTAATTTTATACGACAGCCATCTGACAAGCTGTGAATTAAAAAAGAAATCTCCACAGCTCCCAAAAGATGCCCCCTGCATTCGGATACCCGTACCAACCGAGTATTCGTCAGACAAAAAAATTCGTGCGGTGCACATAGATAAAAACTTTATTATAACACCCACGGACTTTAAAATTGTTGATAGCCACATAGCAATATCCCCTGTTTTTTTTCCTTGTACAGTTGTCTGGCACAAAAAGAATGAAAACTCTACCGAGAAAAAGACTATCAAAAAAATTACTAAACTAATATCTAAATAAAGTCGACTGCAAAAATGCCCACGTAAACTTGGGTGTTTTTGTTTTTGGCGGTATAATTACCAATAAGTGTGTATCTCCTCTATTCTTTCTACCACTTTTTATCGACACATGTTCTTAACATTGCTCTTATTCCTTTTCTTTTTTCTCCTTAGAATACTTTGCTTGTGTATTTTGGTGCAAATACTATGTGATACATATAATTCCATTTTGTATGTGCAA
Source organism: uncultured Christensenellaceae bacterium (assembly GCA_964371185.1). Taxonomy (GTDB): domain Bacteria; phylum Bacillota; class Clostridia; order Christensenellales; family Christensenellaceae; genus CAYJNC01. Next base: position 100 of record CAYJNC010000063.1, on the reverse strand, counting down.
AACTATTCGTGTTATTATTTTGCTTTTTCATTTTAATGTCATGCTAAATATGTTTTCTTGCGTAACCGGCATGTCACGCTTTTATTTTAATACATTAAAA
>CAYJNC010000062.1:1803-8896 GCA_964371185.1 uncultured Christensenellaceae bacterium | reverse complement strand
AAATTGTTCATGTTGCAAACAAGAAACGGTAAGAGAACTGCTTCGGCAGCACTTAAAATTGCCGTTGATTTAGTTTCGGAAGGCAAACTTACAAAAGAAGAAGCTGTTATGAAAGTTGAACCCAAACAGTTAGACGCTCTTCTTCACCCGACATTCGTTCCGGCCGCTTTAAAAGCTGCTACACCGATTGCAAAAGGTTTGGCTGCATCTCCGGGTGCTGCAAGCGGACAAATATACTTCACTGCTGAAGATGCTGTTGAAGCTGCCGCAAAAGGTCAGAAAGTAGTTCTTGTTCGTCAAGAAACTTCACCCGAAGACATCGAAGGTATGTATGCCGCTCAAGGTATTCTTACGGCTCGTGGCGGTATGACTTCTCATGCGGCTGTTGTTGCTCGTGGTATGGGCACTTGCTGTGTTGCCGGTTGCGGTGAAATTAAAATAGAAGAATCTAAAAAAATAATGACAATTGCTGACGGCACTGTATACAACGAAGGAGATTTCATTTCTCTTGACGGTTCTACAGGTAATGTTTACGGCACAGCAATCGAAACTCAAGAAGCTAAATTAACAGGTGACTTCGGCACAGTTATGGAATGGGCAGATTCTATCCGCACAATGAAAGTTCGTACAAATGCCGATACTCCTCACGATGCAGAGCAAGCAATCAACTTCGGCGCTGAAGGCATTGGCCTTTGCAGAACAGAACACATGTTCTTTGCAGAAGACAGAATCGCAGCTATGCGTGAAATGATAGTTTCAAAAACAGTTGATCAACGTGAAAAAGCATTGGCTAAATTGTTGCCCATGCAAAAAGAAGACTTCAAAGCTATCTACAAGGTAATGAAAGGTTATGGCGTTACAATCCGTTTCTTAGATCCGCCGTTACACGAATTCTTGCCGACAGCTGCTGACGACATTGCCGCTTTAGCAAAAGAAATGTCTATGAGCACAGAAGAATTAAACACAATCATCGAAAGCTTACACGAATTCAACCCGATGCTCGGACACCGTGGTTGCCGTCTTGCGGTAACATTCCCGGAAATCGCTGTTATGCAAACACGTGCGGTTATGGAAGCTGCAATCGAAGTAGTAGAAGAAACAGGCGCAGAAATTGTTCCTGAAATCATGATTCCGTTAATCGGCGACATTAATGAATTTAAATTCGTTAAAGGCTATGTTGTTGAAACAGCAGAAAAAGTTATGGCAGAAAAAGGAAAGAAAATAGACTACAAAGTTGGTACTATGATAGAAGTTCCTCGTGCTGCCCTAACAGCCGATGAAATCGCAAAAGAAGCTGAGTTCTTCTCGTTTGGTACAAACGACTTGACACAAATGACTTTCGGTTTCTCTCGTGATGATGCAGGCAAATTCTTAGACGATTATTACACAAAGAAAATATACGAGTCAGACCCGTTTGCTAAGTTAGACCAAATCGGCGTTGGCAAATTGGTTAAAATGTCTTGCGAACTTGGACGTCAACAACGCCCCGACATCAAACTCGGAATCTGCGGAGAGCACGGCGGAGACCCGTCTACCGTTGATTTCTGCTTTGAAATGGGCTTAGATTACGTTTCTTGCTCACCGTTCCGCGTGCCGATTGCACGTTTAGCGGCTGCACAAGCGGTTATTACACGTAAATAATAGACCGAATAAAATTAAGGTGCTCTTCTTTAATGATGAGCACCTTTTTTTAAAATAATGATAAAAATCTTACGAAGCGTAGACAAGCATTTGACTGCCGCAAAAAATTGGCAGTTGAAATTGTGTAATCTGTTAAATAAGGATAGGTATTTATGTTGGATAATGAATTTGTTAAGAAAACAAGAGAAATTCCTAAGAATGTTGAACTTATAATATTTGACATGGACGGCGTTTTGGTAGACAGCGAGTCTTTTCATTGTAAGGTTCATAAAGATATTATGGAAAAACACTTTAACAGGGAGCTTGATATCAAAGAATACCCCGGGATTCAGACAGAGCTTTGCTACTTAGACTCTCTTATGGAAATGGGCATAACAGAAGATGTAGATTATTTGGTAGAATTGTTCACTAAGAGACACGTAGAGGTGTTTGCGAGCAGGTTAGACGAGGTTGTCCCGTTAAAGAAAGAAGGGGTTAGGCTTGCAAAAGAATTGCACGCAAAAGGCTATAAAATTGCGGTTGCGTCTTCATGTGAAAAACCAATAGTCATACCCTTGCTTAAAAAATTAGGCCTATACGACTTATGCAGTACGGTGAAAACCGGTTGTGACGTAGAAAACAGAAAGCCGGCGCCCGATCCGTATCTGCTTACATTAAAAGAAAACAATGTAGAGGCTATTAATGCCATTGCAATTGAAGACAGCAAAAGCGGAATCGCTGCCGCACAGGCCGCGGGAATTTTTTGCATTGGTTACGGCGACGTAGAAAACACAAAAAGTGCAGATGCAGTTGCATTAGACGATGGAGCGTTATTTGGTGTAATTGCAAAAATATTAGATTAAAATGTAACAGAACCAATACATAAAAGGGCAGACTTGTTGTTTGTCCTTTTGATATATTTTAAAACAATAATTGATTTTTAAATGTGAACTGTTGTAGAAAATAATTATAAAAATAATTGCACTAAAATGAGGGTAAGATGGTTAACTTTTTCATAAGTCAAAGGAAAAAAAAGGGATTTACACTTATAGAGTTGATAATTGTAATAGCTATTTTAGCTGTGCTGGCGGCAATAATAATGCCTCAGGTGGGTGTTTACTTAGAAGAAGCAAAGCAAACGACCGACATGCTATTTGCAACAAACCTGATAAAAGCGTCGCTGATAGCGGTAGCAAAACCCGAGAATAAAGTTCCCGAGGGGGGCATAATAGAAGTTTTGTGGGTAACTGTGCCCGGCAGTAGATTTAGTGGGTGGTTACTTGTGCGCGAGGCAAGGGCGATAAGTTCTCCGAAAAGGAGTTCGGCGGTAGCCACAGACTACGTGCCTATGTGGTTTGACACCAAAAAAATAGCAGTAGATATTATAGAACTTATGGGGCTTGAACTGAAATTGAACAGTTTTGGGCAAGTCAGAGACTATTACGGATTACACGAAGTGTCGGCTTCAAATGCCGGAAAAGAAGCGAATTTCGCAATTCATATAGATACAAAAACAGGAACGGTTGCACTCGCCGGTGTGCCGGGGGTAGACGATGATAAAGTCAACGCTTGGATAGACGAAATAGGCGTAAACGTGAAAAGGTATCCCGATTAATTAATAGTAAGGCGATGTTGATTATGCAAAAATGGCATCGCCTTTTTATTTACTTTTGTAAAAACGTTGGAACATTTTTTTTGTTATGGTATAATTAAAGACTAAAGAAAGTTGTTAAAGGGAGAAAGTGTTATGAAAAGCTATCGTGAGGTTCTTAGTATTCAAATAAACAACCGCAGAGAGTTTATCAACATCACACCTAATGTGAATGAAGCTTTGAAAAAAAGCGGTGTCAAAGAAGGTCTCTGCTTGGTTAATGCCATGCACATTACCGCAAGTGTCTTTATAAATGACGACGAAAGCGGTTTGCACAGCGATTTTGAAGGTTGGTTAGAAGGCTTAGCGCCCGAAAAGCCATACAGCAGGTATGCACACAACGGTTATGAAGATAACGCAGATGCGCATCTTAAACGTACCATCATGGGAAGAGAAGTGGTGGTTGCCATAACAAACGGCAAGTTAGATTTCGGACCTTGGGAACAAATTTTCTATGGCGAGTTTGATGGCAAAAGACAAAAGCGTATTATGATAAAGATAATAGGGGAATAAAGCAATACTATGAGCGAGAATACAGGCAACAACAGTTCGCAGAGTAATGATGTGGAGAAAAACGAGCAGGAAAAAACTGCAATCATTTCTTCTAAGAGGACAAGAATAGGGCCGGCAGAACGTATGTGGGCACCTATGAAAATAAAGTTCGATGAAGATTATGTTTATGTATCAAGAAATTGGGGACTTAGATTTTTATATTATTTTGCAATGTTTGTGGGTATGCCCTTTGTTTATTTGGTGTTCTTTTTTAGGTGGCGGTTTACGATTATCGGCAAAGAAAATATTAGGCTAATAAAAAACAAACCGGCGGTTACCATTGCAAACCATGTCCACAACCTAGATGCCATAATGTTAACAAAAGCATTCTACCCTAACACGCCGTATTTAATTGCGTTAAAACATAACTTAGAGGCGTTTGTGTTGGGTGGTTTTGTGCGTGTAATGCGAGGAGTACCCATTCCTGAAGACAGGGCGAATTTTGAAAGGTTTTCAAGACAAGTCGGCGATGTTTTACAAAACACAAAAAAACGCATACACATGTTTCCGGAGGGTGAAATAAAACCATACAGCAGAGAATTGCGTAAATTCAGGAATGGAGCGTTTCATTTTGCCGTAAAAAACAATGTGGCGATATTGCCGATGACTTATGTGTTTCCGGCAAAAAAACGAATAAAGCTTATTATTGGAAAACCTATAAATATAAATGACTATGAAGAAGCAAAAGAACTCAGCGAGCCTAAGAAAGTTGTGTTCTTATCAAAAAAATCGCAAGAGGCAATGCAAAATATGTTAGACGAGTATTACGGTGCGAGAAATATTAATGTTAAGGAGCTTGCAAAATGAAGATAAGAAAAGCCGTAATTCCTGCGGCGGGGTTAGGGACAAGGTTTTTGCCGGCAACGAAGGCACAGCCAAAAGAAATGCTACCTATTGTTGACAAACCAACAATACAATATATTGTTGAAGAGGCTGTTAACAGCGGAATAGAGAGTGTAATAATAATTACCGGTAGAAATAAAAGAGCGATAGAAGATCATTTCGATAAATCTTTCGAGCTTGAAATGGAACTTATGCAAAAGCAAAAGTCAGACTTGCTTAAGGTGGTACAAGACATCTCTAATATGGTGAATGTAATATACATTCGTCAAAAAGAAGCCTTGGGTTTAGGACATGCCATACTCACGGCAAAAGATGTTGTGGGAAACGAACCCTTTGCCGTTATATTAGGTGACGATGTTGTCCACGGGGAAGTTCCGCCATTAAAGCAACTTATTTCGGCGTACGAAAAGTGCAATTCTTCGGTAATCGGCGTACAGCAAGTGCCCATCGAAGAAACAGATAAATACGGAGTGGTGGCAATAGATAATTCTGTCGGAAACCTTCATAAGGTTGATAAGTTAGTGGAAAAACCCGGCAAAGAAAATGCACCGTCAAACATTGCAATCATGGGTAGATACATAATTACACCCGAAATTTTTACTGCGCTTGAAAAGACACCGAAAGGAAACGGCGGAGAAATTCAGCTTACCGATGCTTTGCAATTATTATTAGGAGAACAAGATATTTTTGCGTATGAGTTTAACGGTAGACGCTACGATGTCGGTGACAGATTAGGATTTCTAAAGGCGACTTGTGAATTTGCGCTACGAAGAGAAGAATTACAAGCGGAATTTAAACAATATTTAAAAGAATTGGTTAACAATATGGAGGATGAAAAATAAGATGAGTGATATCAGAGATATTAAATTAGCACCGTTAGGACAACAAAAGATAAATTGGGTAAAGCGTTATATGCCCGTTTTAAGAGGATTTGAAGAAGAATATTCAAAGACTCAGCCTTTAAAAGGACACAAAATTTGCGTTTGTTGCCACTTAGAAGCAAAAACTGCGTATTTAGTGCAGGTCATGCAAGCGTGTGGTGCGCAAATGGTTGCTTGCCCATCAAACCCGTTGTCTACCCAAGACGATGTTGTTGCGGCGCTTGTAGAAGGCGGTGCAGAGGTGTATGCCATTCATGGCGAAAGCATGGAGGAATATGAGGAGCATATAAGAAGTGCAATCAAAACAGAACCGAACTTAATTTTAGACGATGGTGCAGACGTTATTACAATGTTGCACAACGAATTTCCCGAATTGTTGACAAGGATAATCGGGGCGAGCGAAGAGACTACGACCGGTGTGCTGAGAATTAAGGCGATGGAACGTGCGGGAGAATTAAAACTTCCGGTGATACCGGTAAACGATGCACAATGCAAATATTTGTTCGACAATAGGTATGGCACAGGTCAATCGGTGTGGGACGGTATTATGCGTACAACTAATCTCATCATAGCCGGAAAGCGTGTTGTTGTTGCCGGTTACGGGTGGTGTGGAAAAGGCGTGGCCAAAAGAGCGGCTGCACTTGGTGCGAGGGTTATTGTAACGGAAGTTGACCACATCAAGGCGGCAGAGGCAATTATGGACGGCTTTGACGTCATGACGATGGACGATGCCGCACCTTTAGGAGAAATTTTCGTGACGGTAACAGGTTGTGACGATGTTATAGTCGGCAGACACTTTGAAAAAATGAGAGACGGTGTGTTGCTTACAAACGCAGGGCATTTTGATTGCGAAGTAAACGTTGCCGAATTGGCAAAAATGAGTAAAGAAGTTTTAGACATGAGGAAAAATGTTGAAGGCTTTGTGCAAAGCGACGGCAGAGTCTTAAACGTGATAGCCGGAGGAAGGCTGGTTAATTTGGCGTCCGGCGACGGGCATCCGGCAGAAATTATGGATTTAAGTTTTGCCTTGCAGTTTTTGGCACAAAAATACATTGTTGACAACAAAGATTCATTAAAAGATGGCCTGTTAGACTTGCCGGAAGACATAGATTACAGCGTTGCTGTAAGAAAAATTAAGGCAATGGGTGCCTCAATAGATGTATTAACCGAAAAACAAAGAAAATATTTGTACGGAGAATAAGATGAAACTTGAATTTATAAATGCAACCGTAATTACCAACAACGATGCAAATGAAGTGTTAAAAAATGCACGTGTACAAATAGACGACGATAAAATTGTTTACGTCGGAAAAGATGGCGAAAAAGAAGGGTTTGTTCCTCAAAGGACAATAGACGCAAAAGGCAACATAATTATGCCCGGGTTTTATAACTTGCATACGCATATACCTATGACCTTATTACGTTGTTATGCCGACGATTTGGCACTTCAGAGTTGGTTGTTCGATCGCATTTTTCCGGCAGAAGAAAAACTAACCGACGAAATGGTGTATTGGGCATCGCTTGCCGGTTTGTGTGAATTTGCGGC
>CAYJNC010000062.1:0-1786 GCA_964371185.1 uncultured Christensenellaceae bacterium | reverse complement strand
TGTGGTGGCTTTTAATGAAATGTATGATCATTGCGATGCTATTGTGCGTGCGACAAGAAGAAGTGGACACAAGGCAATAATTTCAAGGGGTGTAGTTTCATTTTCTCCCGAAATGGCGGAAGAGAAGATAAAAGAGGCTATAGACGTATACGAAGCATACAACGACACCGGACGGATAAAAGTGTTTTTTGCGCCTCATGCGCAATATACAAATGATAATGCTACAATTGCAAAAATCGGCGAGCTTGCAAAAAAATACAACACAGGCATTCATACGCATGTTTCGGAAACAAAAAAAGAACATGAAGATTGCATAGCAAAAACAGGGAAGACTCCTATTAAATTATTCAAGGATTTAGGCCTGTTAGACGTTCCTTTTATTGGCGCTCATTGTGTTCATATAAGCGAAGAAGACATGGAAATCATGAAACAGTACGATGCAACGGTTGCAACTTGTGTTAGGAGTAACCTAAAACTTGCAAGTGGCATAGCACCCGTGCAAAAAATGCTTAATGCAGGAATAAATGTTGGCATAGGAACAGACAGCGCTGCGTCTAACAATAGGCTATCAATGTTGAGTGAACTTTCTATGACTTCGCTTATTCAAAAGGCGGTAGAGGGTGATCCTACTGCTATTCCTGCTCAAGTTGCAATAAGGTTAGCGACTTCAAAAGGTGCAAAGGCACTTAAAATAAACGGCGGTGTAGTGCAAGAAGGGATGTGCGCCGACTTAATCATGGTCAGCACAAGTGGAATTCATTTCTCTCCGGATTATGACCCGGTTGCAAGCATTGTCTATGCTTCTGAGGATAAAGACATTGTTATGACGATGGTTTCGGGAGACATAATTTATGAAGACGGAAAATGTATGTTTGCAGATGTTTTAGAAGTTAAGGAGCGATTAGAGTTTTATGCAAAGGAAATCAGTAGGTAACTTAAAAAAACTTTTATTGATATTATCTATATTTATCGCCGTGTTAACAATGTTTTTAGGTTGTTCTAACAGTATAGAACAACTTAACATAAACAACACACAAAGCCGGCTTAGTGGCGGCAACGAAGAACTCGAAAACACAAATTTAAAAAGCGTGGGTGTCGAACTCAAAGGCGAGGACACCGTTATTAATTTAACGTTCATTAGCGGATCTAAAAACGCACAAATAAACGAAGGCAAAATTTCTTCCGTGCCGGTCTATAGTATTTCACAATTAGACTCAAACCCAAGGATAAAGATAGACTTAGACATTTCATATTGGGATTATGGCGATCAAAGCACAATGTTTATGAGCAGCGGTGTGTTGTACGGAATGTTTAGGACGGTTAAAGAAGACGTTGTTTCTGTATATTTTCAGCTTAATGACAAGGTAGACATACAGGTTAATGAAGATGGTGCAACACTGCAACTTGTTTTAACCCCGACAGAGTCTACAGGCAGACAAAGGTGGTTTGTGGGTTTAAATACAGTTGAAGAATATCAGCAGAATTTAATACCCGAAGACTTAGGCTTTACGCCTACAATGTGTGAAGGTGTAGCCGAGCAAATTCTTATTTCGGGGCCTTTCGATTCAGAACAAGAGGCGCAAGAATTTGCGGAAAATACTAATAGTCAAATAGAAGGAAAAGTGCTCATTAAAGAGGCTTATGCTTTTGAAATGAATACTATGAACCTACCCGTTTATGTTGAACCGGTGAACGAGACAATAGCATCGGAAGAGCCGGTGTTTTTGATAGATTCAACACCGCAGACTTTGCCGGTGGTGGTAGAAAACGGCAAGTATTTGTGTAG
>CAYJNC010000061.1:3327-8916 GCA_964371185.1 uncultured Christensenellaceae bacterium | reverse complement strand
TTTATTGTTGATAATTTAACACAAATGTCAACTATGGACGGTGTGTTTGCCGGAGGAGATGCGGCAAGAGGCCCGGACGAAGTTATTAGGGCTATTGCCGACGGCAAGCAAGCGGCTATTTCCATAGATAAGTATTTAGGCGGAGACGGTGTGCTTAACAAGGGTGAACCCATTGAAATCCCGGATGTTTATGACGAAGACGAAATTGTTGTTCATAACCAGTTTGAGTTGGATATTTTAAAACCGGAAGAGCGTAAAAAATCTTTCAACGAGGTTGTTCGAGGATATCATAAAATCAATGCAATTGCAGAAGCTATGAGATGTCTGCACTGCGATAGGAGGTAAGCGAATGGTCAGATTAACTATTAATAATAAAGAAATAAGCGTAAATGAAGGCACCACCATAATTGATGCCGCAAAGCAAAACGGCATATTAATACCAAACCTATGCTACATGGAAGGCGTTCACCAATTTGGCTCATGTAGGCTATGTTCGGTTGAGGTAGAGGGAGCAAAGACACTTATGGCCGCCTGCATAACCGAAGTCAGAGAGGGCATGGTTGTTAAAACCAACACATCTCGTGTGCAAAACGCCAGAAAAGTTCTATACGAGTTATTGCTTTCGGATCACTCTAAAGATTGTTTGTCTTGTAACAGAAATCAGTCGTGTGAACTTCAAAAATTGGGTGAAACTTTGGGTGTGATGAACACACGCTTTGACATGAGCAGTGTTCGTAAGAAAAATGATGAATCTGTCGCTATCGTAAGAGATTCTTCTAAGTGTATACTTTGCAGAAGATGCGTTACGGCTTGTAGCGAAATACAGGGCATAGGCGTGCTAAACCCACAACAAAGAGGGTTCGACACTACAATAGCCCCCGCGATGAATTTGCCAATACAAGAAGCTAATTGTGCCGCTTGCGGACAATGTACGGTTGTGTGTCCGGTTGGGGCGCTTAGGGAGGCAGACGGTACTAAGGCTGTTTGGGATGCCATTCATGACAAGGACACATATGTAGTTATTCAGGCGGCACCGGCCGTTCGTGTTGCCTTGGGTGAAGAATTCGGTTATCCGGCAGGAACAAGCGTTACGGGTAAGATGGCCGCCGCTATGCGTGCACTTGGTGTAGACAGTGTGTTTGACACAGATTGGAGTGCCGACCTCACCATTATGGAAGAAGGAACAGAATTGTTAGAAAGGTTAACAAAAGCTGTGAACAAAGAAAAAGCCGTGTTGCCTATGATAACAAGTTGTTCACCCGGTTGGATAAAATATATGGAGCATTATCATTCAGATAAATTAGGGCATTTGTCTTCGTGTAAATCTCCTCATATGATGCTCGGTGCACTTGCTAAAACATATTTTGCACAAAAAGAAAATTTAGATCCGCATAAAATGTTTGTTGTGTCTGTAATGCCTTGCACCGCAAAAAAATTCGAGGCGAGCAGAGAAGAAATGGAAGCAGACGGTGTGCGTGATGTTGATGCTGTAATCACGACAAGAGAATTAGCCACGATGATAAGGCAAGCCGGCATAGACTTTAGGTCTTTAGCAGACGAAAAGTTCGATGAACCTTTAGGTTTATCAACAGGAGCCGCCGACATATTCGGACTTACGGGTGGTGTTATGGAGGCCGCTTTGCGTACGGTTTATGTTATTATTACGGGTAGAGTTTTGCCTTTTGAAGGGTTACACGTTACACCTATTGTAGGTTTAGACCGCATAAAAGAGGCGAGTATTAAACTTGAGCAAGTTTTGCCGGAATATGCCGCGTTTGAAGGTGTAGAGGTAAAAATAGCCGTCACGAGCGGCCTAAAAGGTGCAAACATACTAATGCAACAGATCCAAAAGGGAGAATCTCCGTATCACTTTATCGAAGTTATGGGTTGTTCGGGCGGTTGCATCACCGGCGGTGGTCAGCCGAGGAGCGAAGACCCGGACGTCAGGAAAAAAAGGCAACAAGCCTTGTACACGGAAGACGAGCAAAAAGAAATGCGTATGTCGCATGAAAATCCTTCTATTGCACAGGTTTATGTCGACTTTCTCGGAAAACCGGGCGGAAAGTTGTCTCACAAGTTATTGCACACAAAATATGTAGAGCGTGGCATATGGGGCGAGTTAGAGCCTGTGCAAAAGAAAGAAGAGCAAAAAACCGTTTCCGGCATACACACCGCAACAATGCGTGAGCAAAATAAACCTTTAAGGGTCAGAGAAACATTAGACACGGTTAAGGTTAAGCAATTAGAACGGGAAAATGAAAAACTCCGTGATGAAATTGCAGACATCAAGGAGACTACCGAAATCTACAAACAAGTTATTGCCGATTACACAAAAAATTCGTAGCATATTGTTAAAATGTAGAAAAAAAAACAAAAATAGCATCTCTTTAGAATAGGGATGTTATTTTTGTGTAAAATATTAAAAGTATTGTTGTTTTTATATACAAAAAGTATTGCGAAAATATGAACAAAAGTGATATTATAATATAGTATTTGTTTATAAATATATTATATTAAAATAATTAGTTGGAAGGACATTTTAATGGAAAAGTCATCGAGCAAAAGAAAGTCTATCAGAACTATTATTTCCAAAAAAGCTATTATGTCTTTTTTAATACCGCTGTTAATTTGTGTGGCGGTTGTTAGCATATTTACTTACAATATGATTTCGCAAGACAAAATAGATGAAATTCAAACAGAGAGCCATTTGATGGTTTCAAACATTAACGAAAGAATTTCAAAATATGTGGAAGTAATAGAAATTAATGCAATGAACCAAGCGGTTACTTCTATGGATCCCGATTCTGCGGAAGCTTATTTACAAAATTATATGTCGGGAAAAGAAGAGAGTTGGTCTCATTTCTTGGTTGCCGACGAAACAACGAATAACATTGCCCATACGGAAGGCCCAAATAGCCGAGGAGTCTCTATTGGTGATAAAGATTACTACACGGTGCCATGGGAACAAGAGATAACCGTGGTTTCAGAGCCTACATTTTCAAACAGTACGGGCAGGCGAATCATGGGTATCGGAGCACCCGTATATTCGGAAGGAACTAAAACGGGCGTTTTGGTTGGATTTTTACGTTTAGAATATTTATCGGAAGTTATTAATTTAGAAAACGACATTCCCGGAAGTTTTTCGTTTATGTTAAATTCTGACGGAACTGTTTCCGCGCATCCGAGTGACGACATAGTGCTTACACAAAATTGGATTACTCCCGATGCCGAGGCGGCGGAGTATGTTAGTAGCATGAGCAAAGGTTTTAAAAATGTAATTTCGGAAATGACGGCAGGAAATGAAGGAAGTGCAATAACAACGGTAGACGGCGTGTTGTCGTTGGTATACTATGAACCGGTCGGTTTCGCCGGTCTGTCGGTTGCTACGGTTATTCCGGTTTTGCACAGCTTTAGAGTACTGATTTACCTATTGATTTCACTTGCGGTTATGACGGTATTGACTGTGTTAGTAGCGGGCACCGCCACAAAAAGGATGTCGGCGAAAATTGCTGCTCCGTTAATGAGAATTACCGACTGGGCAAGGGATTTAGCGGTCGGAGACACATCGAAATCAAAGACTGAAATTATGGACAATATAGTGCCGGAAGACGAGGAAACATACACATTGCTCGAAGCTTTTGGTCAGATGGAAGACAGCATCAGTGAAAGTGTTTCGGAAATGCAGCGAATTGCAAGTGGCGACATGGATTTTGAAGTACACTTACGCTCAGATAAAGACGTATTAAACATAGCAATGGAAAAACTAACAGAGAGGGTTTCGGCCACGTTGTCCGACATAGACTCTGTTGCTACAAACGTTTCTTCAGGTGCGGCGCAGATTTCAAGTGTTGCACAAAACATAGCGGATGCGTCCATCACACAGGCGAACTCTATTGAAACTTTGTCTTATTCTATGGGTACTATGAAAGAACAGTTTGAAGTTACGGGAGTTAGCCTTAACCAAATAACCGATGACACACAAAAGACAGAAAAGGAACTGCACATTACCCATGCGCAGATGCAAACCCTATTAGAAGAAATCAGACAGGTAAACATAAAGTCTTCTGAAATCGGTAAGATTATTAAAACAATCGAAGACATTGCCTTCCAAACAAACATACTTGCACTTAATGCCGCAGTAGAGGCAGCAAGGGCGGGTGAGGCAGGAAAAGGCTTTGCCGTAGTAGCAGACGAGGTGCGAAACCTTGCGGTAAAATCAGCAGATGCTTCAAAGACAACCAATGCTCTGATCGAAGAGACTGTTGCTTCCATCAACCTTGTCAACGAAAGTGCGGAAGTTACCATGAACTCTATGGATAGCATCAACACCATGACAACAAAAATGTCTAAGGACATAAAAGGAATAGCCGACACGGTTGAAGAAGAAAGAGAACTCCTCTTAGAAATATCAAACGACCTTGAAAAAGTGTCGGAAGTGGTTCAGGAAAATTCGGCAATCAGCCAAGAGTCGGCGGCAGGAAGCCAAGAGTTGTTTGAACAGGCGGCAAAAATGAAACAACAGGTGTCTAAGTTTAAACTAAAAAAATAGTTTGTTAAATAAAACAGCAAGAGTGTATAACGCTTTTGCTGTTTTATTATGATAAAGTGGAAGTTTATTTTTGTTTATGATATAATAAACAAAACAAAATTATGGAGGTTTTTATGAAAAAAATAAGGTTTATTTCGGTTTTACTTGTTGTCTTATTGTCTATACTTGTTTTTCCAATGGCGACGATGGCAGCACCGGGAGATTTGTTGAATTTACAGTTATACTTGATTGACGGAAATAACAATGCGCTTTCAGACTATATTGTAGTAATAAACAACAGCACACAGTCTGTTGCTAACGCAAACGGAATCGCAAGCATACCGGCGGCAGATGCCGGAAATGCCTATGACTTAAAGTTATTTACACCCGACAAAAAACAAGTTGGTGAATGTACATTGCATTTTGATATGGTAGCAGAAGGCACTACAAATCCGCAGATCGGTTCTGTTGTAATGGTAAACGGTGTAGCGAATTACGATATAGGTTATGTTACGCCAAATGCTTCATTATACATATACATCATGGGTAATCCGAATGGCACAAGCTTAACTGCGGCTCATCCGGCCGGTATTTCGGAAACCCCCCTACAGCCCGGAAAGGTGACGGTTACACCTACGCCTACACCTTCTGCATCTGCAAGTGCATCTGCAAGTGCATCCGCAACACAAACAGCGCAACCAATAACAAACCCGGTTGTATACGGCTATTTAATAGATGTTAGCGGTGCGCCTGTTGTACAAGCCACTGTAGTATCAAGGAATGACAAAACAGGGAACAGTGTTTCGGGCGTAACCGAAGGCGACGGTTCTTTTGAATTATCGGGAATAACAGAAGGAGAACATTCTATCATTGTGACAGGACACGATGGCACGGAATTAGGTGAGTTAGACTTCAATGTGGCGGTCGGTTCAAAGACAGAGATAAGAGACGAAGATGCCGATCCGGAAATCGATATTCATACGGGTGCAAGTAAAATGTATATGAATATCCAAACCGATAACAGGGGAAATGTTGTGGTATTAAATGTTTCGGAAAACCCG
>CAYJNC010000061.1:0-3317 GCA_964371185.1 uncultured Christensenellaceae bacterium | reverse complement strand
TCACCGGCGACAAGAGATCCGGATCCGACGCAAGCACCTGAGCCGGTAGAGACCACCACGCCTGCTCCGACAGAAGCGCCGACAGAGGCTCCGACGCAAGCGCCGACAGAGGCTCCGACACAAGCACCGACACAAGCGCCCACGCCTGCTCCGAGCAGTGGAGGGGTAGATTCTACTACACTTATAATAGTTGCGGCAATAATTGCGGTTGCGGCTGTTGTTATAGTTCTTATAATAGTACGTAGTAAGAAATCTTAATAGTAAGTAGCTAATCGACAAAAGGCTTTAGGTATTTTCCTAAGGCCTTTTTATGTTGTCTAATAATTTGATAATGCCGGTGTGATATAATAAATAAACGTTGGCATAAAGAGAATATTGATTTTGCGGTCGAACGTATGATTTGTTATCGTTTAATAAAGTGTAGGGTAGAAATTGTGGCTAAAATATCGTAGGTATGTAAATATAGAGTTAGTTTCAATAGAGATTAGCGTGTTATTGTCCGGCCTAAACAAGGCATAAGAAAACCCCATAACAGTTTCGTAATGGGGTTAACCGGTTTAATTGTGATTTAAAAAATACGTTTAGCAGTCACAAAGTTTCTTGCGTAGTAGCCGGTAGACATTCCGCTTACCGCAACACCACCCGAAGAGGGTGCAGAGTGTATGAAACTGCCTCCGCCTAAATACAAGCCCATGTGGCTGATAGAGCTACTACTGTCTGATTTGAAGAAAACCAAGTCGCCGACCGCTAACGAGCCTACATCGGAGATTGTTGTCCAATTTGATAACGAAGCATAACCGGCAGAACTCAAACGGCTGACTGCTACGCCCGAATTTCTGAGGACGTAGTATATGAAGCCGGAGCAATCAAAGGCCGAAGGACCGTTTGCACCGTAAGAATAGGGTATGCCTATTTGTGAATTTGCAACAGATAGCATTTGTGATACGCCCGTAGAACTGCTTGTAGGCGGTTGAGTGGGCGCAGGGGTAGGCGCTACGGTCGGTGTGACTGTAGGTTGCGGTGTGGCTACCGGTGCGGGAGCTTCTGTTTCCACATCGGTTTCGGGTGCCGCGGTTGCACTTGTTCCCGTATTTGTTGGGGTGGGTGAGGGCGAGGGGGTAGGAGTAGCGGACGGCGTGACTGAATCTTGACCGTATAACAACTCTCTGGTGCTTTTTCCAACCTTGCCGTCAACGCTTAGGCCGTTATCGTCTTGGAAGATTTTAACCGCGGTTAAGGTTGCATCACCGTAAAAACCTGTCGATTCACCGGAATAGTAGCCTAATTCACGCAATTTATCTTGCATTTTTATTATGTCATCGCCACTATCACCCGGGTATATTGTATAGTACATTATTTCGTCTGAATATAAGAGTTCCAAAGAAGTGGAATCAAGTATTCCGGTTTGGGCTAAATTATGTGTTCTTTGAAACTTTTTAACGGCATCTTCTGTTACCGGGCCGTAAAACCCTGTTATGTTTCCATATTCGTAGTATTCGTATTCTGTTAGGCGTTCTTGAGCGGTAGAAATTTCACTGCCCTTGTCACCGGGAGACAGACCGGTGCTGCTTGCCTGGGCGGCAGTGCCTACAATTTCAGATTGAACGGTAAGTGAGTTGGTATTTACGACTCTATCATCCGGTAGTACCTCGTATTCATCACCCAAAATAAGCTCACGAGTCTGAGGGTCTGCCTTGCCGTCTGCATTCAAATTGTTATCAAGTTGAAAGCTAACAATGGCATTTTGAGTATCGGTACCAAAATAACCGGTTGCAGGAACAACCAGATAACCCGTTTCGTTAAGTTTTTGTTGTAATTCCATTACCCAAATATCTTCATCGCCTATTTGTAATACTTGGTTTCTATCGGCCGCTAAACCGATAGTAGGGATTAGTGTAAATAATAAAACTCCGGCCGAAACAACACTTGCGAACTTTCTTAACATACTTTCTCCTTACATCAATCACATTGTAACAATTGTAACAATTTTATAATACTTTTACAATATTATAAAATGATGATTTATAACTAAATTTTAGCAAAAACGGAGAATAAGTTAAAATATTCTCCGTATAGAATCTATTATCTGCTAAATACTCGATTTTTTAATGGTTATTGCCTTTTGTTAACCGGAAATTCCGTCTATTGTTTTGTTTTCTAATGCTAAATAGGGTTTTAGTGTGTTGCATAGAGCGGAAAATTCGGTAGGAGTAATAGATTGTGCGCCGTCTGAAAGTGCATTTTCCGGGTCGTTATGAACTTCTACCATAAGCCCGTCTGCACCTGCCGCTATTGCGGCCTTGCACAAGGGTTCGACCAACCATTTCTTGCCTGCCGCGTGGCTCGGGTCTGCAATTATGGGAAGGTGAGAGAGTTTTTTAATTACGGGAATGGCCGAAACGTCGAAAGTGTTTCTCGTATACTGTTCAAACGTGCGTATTCCTCTTTCGCATAAAATAACTTGCTCGTTTCCGCCGGCCATAATATATTCGGCACTCATAAGCCATTCTTCTATTGTGTTTGCGAGCCCTCTTTTTAAAAGTATGGGTTGTTTTAACTTGCCGAGTTCTTTTAATAAACGAAAGTTTTGCATGTTTCTTGCGCCTACCTGTATAATGTCTACATCTTTAAACAAAGGGATGTCTGATATGCCCATTATTTCGGTAATAATAGGTATGTTGTGTGCCTTCTTACCGGCAAGCATAAAGTTTATTCCTTCGTCTTCTAACCCCTGAAAAGCATAGGGCGAGGTTCTTGGTTTGAAGGCGCCGCCACGCAAAAAGTTTGCTCCGCTTTTAACAATGCTTTTTGTAATATTCTCCATTTGCTCTTCCGACTCAACCGAGCAAGGACCGGCCATAAGTGCAAAATGGCCACCGCCAATGCTTATATTACCAATCGTAATGACAGTGTCTTCTTCATGAAATTTTCTGTTGGCTTTTTTGTATGGTTGAGTAACACGTCTTACATCTTCTATGATGTCTATTGCTTTTAAATGGTTTATGTCGATAACCGAAGTGTCGCCTATAAGGCCAATAATTGTTGTGTTTTCGCCTTCGCTTAAATGAGTTTTGAAATCTTGATCTTGTAATACTTTTATGAGTCTGTCTACTTTATTTTTTGGAGTGTCCTTTTTTACTATAATTATCATAACATTACCTCTAATATTGTTTTTTTATAATTATACAGGTAATATGGAAAATATGCAAAAAAATAAGAGAGTTTCTTCTCCGTAAAGATACTCTCTCAATTATGATACAGGAGGAACATTTGAAAAAATCAATTATTCTGGTATTATAGTAACACATAATTAATAT
>CAYJNC010000060.1:0-9095 GCA_964371185.1 uncultured Christensenellaceae bacterium | reverse complement strand
TAGCCATTGTTTTTCTCCTGTTTGTTGTTGTCTTAATATATTATATAGGAAATAAACAAAAAAATAAAGTGACATATATTCGGCCAAAAGATGTTAAAATAATTTGTGTTGTTTAAAACTTGATTTTTGGGTTAAAACAAAATAGTAGAAGTGTTTTTTGATAAGCAGAGGTATAAGGCATAATGTACGAAAGTAAAGAGATATTAAAAAAATTAACTTTAGAGCAAAAGGCAAGGCTATGTTCGGGAGAAGACGGTTGGCACACGCATGGCATTGAAGAATTATCAATACCATCTATGTTGATGACAGACGGGCCGCATGGGTTGCGTAGGCAAAACAATGCAACGAGCACTGTTTTACAGCAAAGCATACCGGCGACTTGTTTTCCGACGGCGTCGGCGACCGCCTGTTCTTTTGACAGAAACCTGTTAAAAGAGTTAGGCCGGGCGTTGGGTGAGGAGGCCAAAGAGCAAGGCATAGACGTTGTTTTGGGGCCGGGAATAAACATAAAACGCTCTCCCTTGTGCGGTAGAAATTTTGAATATTTTTCCGAAGATCCATATTTAAGCGGCGAACTTGCCTCTCATATGGTAGACGGGTTGCAAACAAGCGGAACGGGTGCCTGCATAAAACATTTTGCCGCCAACAACCGAGAGTATTTCAGGATGGTTTCAAATTCAATAGTCGACGAGCGGACTTTGAGAGAAATTTATTTTTCTGCGTTTGAAACGGTTGTGAAAAAATCTAAGCCTATGGCGATTATGAGTGCATACAACCAACTTAACTCAAACTATTGCGGAGAAACACCATCTCTGATAAAAGGAGTGTTGAGGGAAGAATGGGGATACGAGGGGATAGTTGTTTCAGACTGGGGCGCATGTTGTGATAGGGTCAGGGGTGTTAGTGCCGGGTTAGACATAGAAATGCCGTATTGCGACAGCAGAAATACAAAAATGTTAATAGATGCCGTTAATTCCGGCAATTTGCAAGAAAGTGATTTGGACGATTGTGTCATAAGAATTTTGGAGTTTATTAAAAAGTGCGCATATAATAAGAATAAGTCGAGTTCGTGCGATTACGATAAAAACCATGAGCTTGCTAAAAAAATAGCGGAGCAAAGCGCCGTACTGCTGAAAAACGATGGTGTTTTACCGTTGGAAAAATCCGCAAAAATTGCGCTTATCGGTGGTTTTGTCGAAGAAATTCGGTATCAGGGTGTGGGAAGTTCTTTTGTTAACCCGAAGAACCTTGAAAGTGTGCAGGAGAAATTTAACGAGTATGGAATAGATTATGTTTATAAAAAAGGGTTTTCGCTCGAATGTGACAAAGCCGAGCCGGATTTAATTGAAGAGGCGGTGTGTGCCGCAAAGCAGGCGGGTCTGGCGGTTGTGTTTGCCGGCTTGCCGAAAACGTGGGAGGTTGAAGGTTTAGACAGAAAACATATAGAAATCCCGAATTGCCAAGCAGAGCTTATTTTGCGGTTGTGCAAAGAAGTTAAAACCATTGTTGTTTTGCTTAGCGGAAGCGTTGTAAAAATACCACATACAGAAAAAATATCGGCGCTTTTGCATTGTCATTTGGGCGGCGAGGCGGTTGCGTCTGCGATTGCAGAGCTTTTGTTGGGGTTAAAAAACCCTTGCGGAAAGTTGGCGGAAACCTATGTTTTGGATATAAAAGACACACCGTCGTATTACTTTTTTGATGACGACACCGGAAATATCGAATATAGAGAAGGAGTGTATGTCGGATACAGGTATTATCAGGCGGCGAAAAAAGAAGTTTGTTTTCCGTTTGGGTTTGGGCTCTCATACACAAAATTTTCCTATTCGGATTTTGCGGTAGAGGAAGGTTGCGACAGTGTCAACGTGAGCTTTACAATAACAAACACAGGGAAATACGACGGAAGTGAAATTGCACAAGTGTATACGAAAGGGCTAACATCCGGTTATTCGCAATTGTTTGGGTTTGAAAAAGTTTTTTTGAAGGTAAACGAAAGCAAAAAAGTTACTATTAGATTAGAGGATAGGGCTTTTTGTTTTTATTCAAAAGGTTGGCAAAAACAAAATTGCGAAATTATTGTAGGAAGTTCGAGCGAACAAATATTGTTTAAGCATAAAATAGATTTTAAAGGCTCGAAAACACCGGATTTGTATGATGTGTATGCAAACGGCAGATGGGACGAAAAAAAATTCTACGATTTGTTTGATTATCCTCCGAAAAAAGTTTGTGCGGAGTACCCGTTTAATTTAAATTCAACCCTAAACGACGTCAACACAAAAAGAATCGGCAGAATTATCAATAAATATGCAAAAAAAATTGTTTTCGACTACATGCCGGACACCGGCACGCATGAGGTGCAAATGATGATGATAGATTCTATCGGAGAAACACCTTTTAGGGCGCTTGTGTCGTTGTCGGGTGGTTTGTTTAACTTTAAAATGGCAGATGCGTTGATAAAAATGTGTAACGGAAAAATAGTGCGAGGTGTTTTTCAGCTAATTTCTGCATGGCTCAAAAGAAAAAAAGACATTTAATTGTTTAGAACTTTAATGAAGGGTTATATATAAAATAAGTCTGATGTGTCTTGACGACATATCAAACGCTAATAATGCGTGCGACGACTGACAATACATACCCCCAATCAGCAGAAGGCCGGCCTATTGGTTGGCTTTTTGCATTGGAAAAACATATAATGTATAATATATATTTAATAAAACTATAAAGGGGTATATTATGGAAAAATCCACGCTTGTTGAAAAAATATTGTCTGTTGGTGCTATGAATGCAAAAGATGTCGATGTGACAAAAATAAAAACATATTCATCTTTGAGAGAACTATGTTCCATGAACAGTTGCGGACATTATGCGACCAACTGGGGTTGCCCTCCCGGTTGTGGCGAAATAGATGATTTAGCAATAAAGATAAAAAGCTACAAGAATGGCATTGTCTATCAGAATATAGGTGAGCTCGAAGATTCGTACGATATTGAAGGCATGGCAGCTTGTGGCAAGAAATTTGCTGAGACTACATTAAGCATAAAAAAAATCATGGTAGCACATTATGCAAATTTTTTGGTTTTGGGTGCCGGAGGATGTTCCGTTTGCGAAAGTTGCACCTATCCCACTTCGGCCTGTCGGCTGCCCGATAAATGCAATGTTTCTGTAGAGGCATGCGGAATAAACGTTTCACAATTGTGCGCGGTTGCCGGGTTAAACTATATAAATGGGCAGAACACAGTCACGAATACGGGTGTGATTTTATTCTGATAAAATGTTATAAAAATCAAGGTATACCTTGCGCCCTTATGCCTATAAAATGTTTATAAGAATTAGGGTCTGCCTTGCGCCCTTACGCCAAGCTTTTCTACCCATGCGTAAGACTCGTTGGTTACGGCAACTTCACCTGTGCCGGTGTCTATATGAATTATGAAATCGTCCTTATTTCCAACAATAGATGAAGCGTCGCCTATTAGTGCCGGGTAATAATCATTAGCACCGCCCGAACCGATTTTGGTAGGATCGGCGCCCATAACTTCTGAAATAGCGATGTCCATTGCAGTAAACAATGTTGAGTCGGCAGGGATCGCATTAGCGGCACCATAGCGACTTAGAACCGAAGTTGCAACGGGTGAGCGGACGAATAATGAACCGTCTGTCGAGTGAATACCGTCTGTAGACCACGCAATCTCGATTACATAACCGCTTGGTATGTCGTATGACTGATCTACAAGTGCGATGTAGGCCGCTTTCATCAGGGTGTTTGCTGTGTTTACGTCCGAGACTTCTCTTGCTTCTTCTATGAACGCCATCATGTTGGGGACAAGTAAAGAAGCCAATATGCCTAATATGGCTATTATAATAATTAGCTCTATCAGGGTAAATCCCTTTTTGTTTCTTTGTTTTTTTAACAAAACAAGCATATTTTTAAACCTCGTGTAAAGTTGTAAATATGTAACTATCTCTTTCTTAATTATATTCCATATGCACATAAATATTCAATAGAAATTTATAATTATTTAATTTTAACCCCGATTATTTGTCCGCCTCTTGTGCCCACAACTATGGTGTCTTCAAAAACAGCCGGGGAGGCCTCTATGTTTGAACCTACGTTAATAGAATGCAACACACTGCCGGTTTTTCCGTCTATCAAGAAAATATTTCCTTTGCTGTCGCATTGAACTATGTAGGCGGTACCGTCTTTTGCGTATACGGCTACGGGAGAACTCCACGCATAGTTTTTCATTTCAAATACCCAACGTTCTTCGCCGGTTTGTTTGTCGAGGGCTACAAGAACGCCGTTTGGTTTGCGCGGCAACCTCGCAACAGGGTAAATTACTATGTCGGAAATACTGTCTTTTCCTAAAATCGGGGTAGCCTGCACCCCACCCGAAATGCCATAAACCGTGTGCACGTCATAGGGTTTTTCCCAAATTATATCGCCATTTATTGCATTTAATTTGTATATCGAAATTTTTCCCGTGCCTGTTTTTGGGTTTTTCTGCCAATGCAGAGAAGGCGCAACATATATGAATTTGTTTCCGTTTTCGTCTTCTTCAAAAACGGGGGAAGAATTTGTGTCATCTTTTGTGTCTTGTGCCCAAACAAGCTCCATGGTGTTTAGATTAATACACATCATGTTGCCGCCGTTGTCGGCCACATACATATATTCTTTCCAAATAGAAGCGCTGTCTTCCATTCCCCACCAAAAAGCATCTTCGCTTGTGCGGTTTGTTTTGTAGGTCCATTTAACCTTTTCGGTTGGGTCAATAGACAATTCGCCCGTGTTTTTATCGTATTTCGTATTTAACTTCATAGAATAGATTATGGCATTTTCGCCCGGATAATATAGGGTGTCGGTCTGTGCGTCTACAAGGGCAGAACTGTCATAACCGTGGAATATTCGTGGCGAGAACGGGTCTTTTGCGCCTAATTCGTATAGGCATTCAAAGTTTGTCAGGCTGTAGAAAAATGCTCGTGCAAACCCTTTTTCGCCGTATGAAGCCGGGAGGGAGTCTCCGGCACCCACAAAAAACATAGGTATCCCCCGAGGGTCAATTGCGCCTGCACCTTTAAAGGGAAGGCCTATTTTTAACACGTCACGTGTTTTAGTTCCGTCTTCTATGTCTATAAAATAAACATTGCCGTCCATTGTTGCATAAATTGCCTCTACCAAGCCGTCTTTTTGCTTTTTGTCGTCATATAAATTCATGACTTGCCGAGTGTTTTTGTCCCAACGAACAATAAGCGGTTGGCCTGTCCACCCGCTGCCTGTCCAAGCGGAAGAACCTTTTCCTTGGCTTATTTCGCTTTTTTCCAGTGAGCCTGTTGCAACTTCCCATAAAATCGGGCTTAGCTTTTTTTCGGTAATTTGCGGATTGCCGAAGCTTGCCGAATCTCTGTAATTATTTCCCCTAAAAGTCACGATGCCTTCTAAGTTTGTGTAGCTTTCGCCGTCCGAGAAACTTGTTTTTTCGCTACGGGTATAAGATGAAACTTCTTTTTCGCCTAACATCAACCGAGTTTCAAACGAAAAAGCCGCGGGCGAAGTGCTTTTGAGTGCGTAAGGAACTTCTGCATTGGCGTTTTCCTGTGCATCCGGATTGTATATTGTTTTTAAACTGCCCAAAGTTTTTTTGCCGTACCGACGTTTAAACACATATAAACCTCCTGCCAAAAAAAGCATGACAAATATTAAAAGTATTATAATCAAAATCTGCATATTCATATTTTTATCCACCTTGATAATTATTTATAATGGGCGTGTTGAGAAAGTCCGATTTATGAAATTATGGCTTTTTTCAACATGTCCATAATTATATTTTATACGAAAAAACCAAAATTTACAAATTAGAAATTAAAATTTTATTGTTTTTTTGCATTATGATAAAAAATTATAGTATAATGTTTTAAGGTAGCAACGAAATAGTTGTATTTAATGTAACGTATGAAGGGAAACGGATTTATGAATGAAAAGATTTCGCAAGCGGTAATTCGTAGATTGCCACGATACTATAGATATTTAGAAGATTTAGAGATGAAGAAAGTTGATAAGATTTCTTCATTGCAGATGAGCAATGAAATGGGTCTGAACGCCTCGCAAATAAGGAGAGATTTAAATTGTTTTGGCGGTTTTGGTCAACAAGGCTATGGTTACAGCGTAGGAAAACTCAAAAAAGAAATTGCGAGAATTTTAGGGCTGGATAAATGCTATCGTGTGATAATAATAGGTGCGGGGCGAATTGGACAAGCGTTGCTCGGCTACAAAAACTTCATGTTGGAAGGGTTTAATATTATAGATATTTTCGACGGTGACCCAAACAAAATCGGCAAAGAAATAGAAGGTCGACAAATAATGAGTACCGAAAAACTCAACAAATATTTAGAGGAAAATTCGGTAGACATAGCAATTATTTGTACACCAAAGAGAATGGCTCAGCAATGCGCCGATTTATTGGTAAGTTTGGGAGTAAAGGCGATTTGGAATTTTGCGCCGACAGACGTGGCCGTAAGAAGGGGTGTTTCCGTAGAGAATGTTCATTTGTCGGACAGTTTATATATACTTGCATACAAAGTAAAATCCATGGCAGGAGGACAAATAATTGAAGAAGATTGAAATAACAACTTATGTTAAATGTTCTATGTTAGACATAACAAAAAAAGTTAAGGACGAAATTAAAAATAACAATGTCATAGACGGACAAGTCATCGTATATTGTCCGCATACAACGGCAGGGATAACGATAAACGAAAATGCAGACCCGGACGTTTGCAAAGATATGTTAGACGGATTGGAAGAAATGGTGCCAAAGTTGCAATATGTTCATTTTGAAGGCAATTCACGTGCGCATATTAAGGCAACTATGGTAGGGGCGTCGGTAAGTATTCCGATAATAGACGGTGAAATGCTGTTAGGTCGGTGGCAGGGAATTTATTTTTGCGAGTTTGACGGTCCGAGGGCAAGAAAGTTTATTGTTGACATAATAAAAAAATAAATATTTGTTTGGCTTAAATAGTAGTTTACAAAGTGTGAAAAATTGTATATTATTAAGGATGATATAATATAAAGATAATAATTATTATAAATTTGTTTATATAGAAGAGGTAAGTGAATGGCGAGAAGTATCGGCGGTAGCGTAGAGTTACCGGTACAACCGAATGGCGAGGTTACAGGCGGACGAAGGCGGATAAGCGTTGAGCAAGAAGAGTATAGGACGAAGCAGGCGAACGGAAATCAAACACAAGCAACGCAAAATCGTTTGCAATACGAAGATAACAGCGATGCAAATGTTAATGCAGAAGATTATACGCAAAACACGGAAGAAGGAGTCGGCGAAGACAATAGCGGTTTAAGAAGTGGATCCGGAAACGATTTTGAACATAAACCACCTAAAAAGAGCAAGGCGCCGATTATCATACTAATCATTGCGTTGGTTGCCGTGGGCGGTTTCTTAGCTTGGTATTTTTTCTTAGATAAAGCAACTTTAAGCGATCAAGATAAAAACGAATTGTTGCAAACGGGAACATATCACACCGGTCTTACCATGATGGATGTTGATTTAGCCGGAAAAACGTTGACGCAAGCACAGGCGGAAGTAGAGCAAAAAGTGCAGGAAATTTTTGATGGGATAGAAATTTCTTACGTTGTTAACAACGAAACATACACCTTAGATGCAACACAGTTAGGCGCAAGCATGGATATTTTGCCTAAGTTAGAAGAAGCTATGCTTTTTGGGCGCGAAGGTAGTAAGTATGAGATTAAATCCGAAACAGACGATATTGCGGAATTGGGCGTAGATATGGCCGCTCCGGAAATTGTTTTTGACGAACAGGCAATAGCAGCCGCCGTAAATGCAAATGACAGTGCATTTTATGAAGGCGCAACAGATGCGACAGCGGAATTGGTGTTAACTTCTGATGAAGATGCCATGATTGTCGACTATGAAGTTGTGTATACCGACGGAGCATCCGGCTTCGGTGTTGACAAAGACAAGCTTATTGCCGATATTTATGCAGAAGTTTCAAGTGGTTCGTTTAATACTATCGAGACGGTAGAAACAGAAATAGAGCCGGAAATTACAAAAGAAGATCTTGAAAGCACATATGCCGTTATGGGTTCTTATGAAACAGAGTTCGAGTCTTCTGCGTGGGGACGCAGATATAATATTTGGAAGATGGCAGACATTATTAACGGTGTTACCGTACAGCCGGGTGAAACATGGTCTATTAATGAAGAAGCAGGCCCTCGTACCTATGCACTTGGTTGGGAAGCTGCACCGGGAATTTCTAACGGTGTATATGTAGACGAACCGGGTGGCGGAATTTGCCAAGTGTCTTCTACTCTTTATAATGCTGTAATAAATTCTGAAGTTGAAGTTGCAGAAAAAACTCATCACTCTTGGCCACTTGCCTATGTGCCGGGTGGGTTAGATGCTACAATTTCAACCGGCGGCCCCGATTTTAAAATAACCAACAACTATGACGTGCCCATTCATTTGGTTGCGACCGTAGACGGCGAAGAAGCAAGAACGGTAGAAGTTGCGATCTTAGGGCCGGCAAGAGAAGACGGGCTCACCATAGAGCATACTTCCGAATTGGTTGAAACTTTCGGTGGTGGCCAAACTATCACAATACCCGACCCCAACCAACCGACTACATACACACAAACACTTATCGGCGAGCATTTGGGCAAGAAATATGAAATAACCAAGAATTATTATGATGCGGACGGTAATCTTGTTAAGTCGGAAGTGTTGGAAGATTTAGAAACTTACGCATACAAGCCGGCACAGGTTGTTGTAGGAACACGGCCTTGGTAAACGGCGGTTACGCAAAACAATTAGCAATATATGTAATGTAATTGTTTTGTTTGCAAAAAGTTAAGATATTTATACAGTGTTTTTCGTGTAAGTGTGTTGACAAAAATACTTATTGCTTTTAAAATAATGTATTAGTAACAATAAGATATTTGAGCGGTGAGAATCGCAGAAATATACAATGTAGAAAATTATTTATAAGGACAACCTATTAGGAGGATTGTAAGAAAATGGCAAAAGGAAAATTCGAGAGAAATAAGCCCCATGTAAACATTGGAACCA
>CAYJNC010000059.1:0-9163 GCA_964371185.1 uncultured Christensenellaceae bacterium | reverse complement strand
AATATTTTGATGATAGCAAACATTTTCGGCGGCGGCGCTTCCGATGCCATGTTGCCCATAATTGGCGGCTTATACGGCGAAAAAGATTATTTCGGGGTCAAGCGAACAATTAAAAATGTCGGAAAAGTTGTTTTAATCGGCAGTATTTGCCTTGTAGCATTTTTTATGTTGTTACCACATGTTGTAGGCTTTTGGTTTGGCTTAGAACCGCCCACCGAAATTCAATTTGCCATACCCGCAATCAGAATGTATTCTCTGTATTTGCCGTTATACATAGTAAACATAGTCATGCAAAATTTCTATACGGTAACCGGAAGGCGAAAACTTGCCTCCGCACTTGCCGTCATGGACAGGTTTATATTTGTTGTGATTTTTGCACTTGCCATTGTGGCATTAGGAATAGGAGATTTGTTGTGGCTCAGCTATGCGTTCTCGGGGGCAAGCACTTTGCTAATACTGCTTGCATTTTGCAAGTGGATAAGAAAAAAAGAGGGTGTGTTAGGCGTGCTTTTGCTACGAGAAGAAAAGCAGGTTGGTGTAGTTTATGACATTTCTATAAAGGCGACTCCCGAGCAGGCAACAGGCATTTCCACCGAGGTTATTTCGTTTTGTCAACAAAACAACGTGGATAAAATAACCACAAATCATTTGGGCGTGGCAATTGAAGAAATGGCAATCAGCATTGCAAACTATGGCTATCACAACAAAAAAGAAGGCGACATAGACATCCTGCTTCGTATTACAGAGAATTTTTTAGTTGTGCGTTTTCGTGACGACGGCGACATATTCGACCCAACTTCATACGTAGCAGACAATGCCCCAAGAAGCAACAACGGGGAAAATGTTTTGACCGACAGTGTCGAAGTCATTAAAAAATTGGCGAACGAAATAAATTACGAACGCCAACTTGGTTTTAATACCACCGTATTAACATTTGACAGATAGGCTACTACTCTACTATGTTAAGCACCTGATCAAACCCCGTTACTCTAAAAATATCTGTTGTTATTTCGTTGCAGTTGACTACGGATAGATCTATGTTTTTATTAAGACATTCTTTGTGTAGGCACAAAAGCACCCTTAACCCCGCACTTGAAATGTATTCTAAGTCTGCCAAATTCAGCGTAATTTTTTCTGTGTCTGTTATAAGATCATGAATAATGTCTGAAAGTTCACAAGACGTGTTTGTGTCTAACCTACCTAAAATATCTACTTGCAGTAATTTATCTGTCTTGGTTTGTTTAATCTCCATATTTTTATTTCTCCTTAATAATAGTTAAAATGTTTGTTCCGTCGGCATGGTCATAGCTTATGCAAGATGCAAACTGTTTCGCCATGAAAATGCCTAACCCACCTTGCTCACGCTCTTTTGCAGGCAAAGTTGTATTTGGTTCTTTTGCGTCAGACAATGGGTTAAAGGGCTTGCCATCGTCTGAAAATACAATTTTAGCACTGTTTTTGTCAGCAGAAAAACTAATCTTTACCCGTCCGGTAGACGGATGATAGGCATAATGACAAATATTTATAAAAATCTCTTCGGCCGCAATGGCCATTTGCAACACAGCATTTTTTGCAAAACCTTTTCCCAAAAGAAAATTTTCTGTGTAATCTACTATTTTCGGAAGTTCTTCTTTCTTAGACAAAACTTCTATAACGCAGTCTACCACCATTTTCAAGCCTCCCCTAATAAATATTTTTTGCTTGCACACACAACGTTTATACCGCTTGGTTTTTTATCGGTGGCAACACATATTTCGTGTCCGTCTATGTGGCTCCAATTTAAAAACCATTTATCATCAAAAACTTTGTGCTCTCCGTTTATAACAGGCAATACCGAAAAAGATTCCGGCGAAAGCAGAAAACCTTTTCCGCAAGCCTTCATAATACTTTCTTTCCCTGTCCAAAGCGAATAGAAAGCTTTCTCACTGTTTTGCTTAAATAGCCATTCTTGTTCTTTTTTTGTAAAGCACTTTTGCGCAATTTCTGTCGAATATGGGGCAACTTTTTCTATGTCTACCCCAATTTCACAGGAACAAACACCCAAAACAACATAATCACCCGAATGAGACAAGTTGAAATATTGCTTACCCGTTGCAAGGTAAGGCTTCTTGTTTTCACCAAACACTATTTGCGCATCTTCGTGTATGTTCAAAACTTTTTTCATCAGCAAGCCGCCAACCAAACACCGCGCCTTGTCTTTTGTTTGTCGGTAACGCAAAACCTGCATTTGTCTGCTTTCATTAAGCAGTTTTATCCCTTTTAAATCCATAAATTCGGCTATGTTGCTATAGTATAATTCCATTAATTTAAGAATATCAAAAACGGCAAAGAAAAGCAAGTAAGGAGATAGGAGAATAATCAACGTTGAGAAAATTTTATTATTTTGTTATAATTACATTATATTATCAATTTGGCAAGGCAAATGCTTTAAAAAAGCGGATAGGCAGAAATAGCACATGAAGAACAAAACACTGATTAAAAATATAGGGATATTTTTCGCCATTGCACTATTATATTATTTTTTGGCATTTCCATTCGCTAAAATAGAAATTATTTACGGTGTTGTGGACGCCCGTCTGTCGGGTGTTGTTCCGGTTGCGGCCGGCCTTTTGTTCGGTCCTTTAGGTGCGTTTGCTTGTGCCTTCGGCAATTTCTTAATAGACTTAGGCGCAAATTTCGACATCATAGACGTATTTGGTGTTATCGGCAGTTTTTTAATGGCTTACTTACCGTATAAACTTTGGCATAGCCTATTTATGTCATCGGGCAATAAAAAACCCGAGTTTTTAGGGTCTGTATCTTCGGTTATTAAATGTGTTATTATCGTTGCGGTAGCATCAACCTGTGGCGCTATAGTTCCTTCTATCCCTCGAGAGTTTTTAAATGAAGGTCGATTCGGCGAATTTTTCTTTGGCGTAGCCTTCCAATACTTTAATTTATCTATCATTGCAGGCATTTTCATTTTCCAACTGCTGACGGAATACGTAAAAATCAAGCCACACATTCCAAAAAAGATGTATGCCCAAGAATATAATGCAAAAAATTACATAATAGATTACATCCTGCTTATTGCCTTAATGGTTATTGTTACTACACTGTTTTTGGGTTCGGGCGGAACAGACGGCGACATCTCTACCCATGAGAACGGCGTGTTGATTTTAATACTGATCATAATATTTTTGCTTGCCGTGCTGCCCATGCGACGAAAGGGAAAACCTTTAGACGTTGTGGCGGATTACAAACCACTTGGCGGTATACGAAAACAGATTATCACCGGAGTTTTTGCAATAATGTGTATTTCTTTGGGAATATACGCCATAGACGTTTTGTGGGGTAGAACAGACTATGCTCTATTATGGGAATACGAGCTTATACGTGTTGCTTTGGTATCTGTTTTGCTATTGGTTGCGCTGTGCATTGTGTTACAACGCATGGAAGTTAAGATAATAACCCCCCTATACACCCTAACGAAATACGCGAAGAGTTTTGCCGAAAACAACGAAGCCCCAAAGTTAGATGCATCAGTACAATCTTTAGACAACGAAGTAGGGTATTTAAGTAATTCCATCACGGATATGATAGCCGAAATTCGTGATAATGAAGAGAAATTGCGAAATAAAGCAATAGAGGAGGCTCATCTGGCCACCGAAATGAGCGTCGCGCACGAAATTCAAATGAAGATGTTGCCTCATACTTGGGAAGGAGAAACTTTCGACATTGCGGCACAAATAAAACCTGCAAAAGAAGTTGGCGGAGATTTTTACGACTTTTTCCGTTTAAGCGAGTCTAAGGTTTTTTTTGCAATTGCCGATGTTTCGGGAAAGGGTGTTTCTGCCGGTTTGTTTATGGTTCGGGCAAAGACGTTTCTTGCAATGTACAGGGAAAAACCTCTTTCTGACATGGTAGAAAAATTAAACGAAGAACTTTCTTTCAACAACACTTCTATGATGTTCGTCACACTTTTTGTCGGAGTGGTAGATTACGAAAATTTGACACTTACCTACATTAATGCCGGACACAATCCACCGGTTTTGTACACGAACAACAAGCCTACGTTTCTTAGCGAAAAGCCGGACTTTGTTGTGGGTGCAATAGGCAACATGAAATACCACGAGCACACGGTAGCCTTAAACAAAGATTTTAAATTGCTTATGTACACCGACGGAGTAACAGAGGCACAAGACAAAAACGGCGATTTTTTCGGAGACGATAAACTTTTACAAATATCACAACAGATTTTTTCGACCGATGCGGACGCACGAAGGAATGTAGACGAAATCGAGGCACAAGTTTCGCAATTTTCACAAGGTGCGGTGCAATCAGACGACATTACCCTGCTTTTTATTTCAGGCAAGCAACATGAAAAAACTAACATATAAATATCGTTTGACCGGTTGATTTAGCTATGTTACAATTTTAATAATTATTATTAGGAGGAAATTTCGATGAAAAAAAGATTTTTATTGTTACTCATATGTTTTATGGTTACATGGTCTTTTGTTGGCTGTTCTAACACAAATGAGTACCACGATACTTTATTTCAGTATTATGGCATTCATTCGGCAGAAGTAGAAGGTTTGGGCCAAGAGATAGAGGCGTTTTCCGCCGTTTGTTTGGGCGCAGACTTAGCGGAACAAGCCCTCAACGAATTAGCCCCTGCCGATGCTGTTGAGCTGTATGAAAACAGTATTGCGAACGAAAATGCAAATTTTGCCAAATTGGAAGACTATCCGAGCGAAGCCGAGCCCGGCTACGAGATCGCGAAAAACATACATGAAGCGTTTGTTGGCATACAGGCCGAGCAAAGCACTGCCTATTCAAGCTCACAAGTCGGCGGCACGGCAGTTTTTGCCATGAATGCCGCACAATACTACGAAGATTTTAAATCGGCGGTAGACGCTTTAGGCCAATATTTTGAATCTATCGAATACCATGCTTAATAAGGTCAAAGTTTTGTGTTTTTTCCTGTCTTATTTTTTGACATTCGGATGAATGCAAATAAAGACCGAAAGGCTGCAAGTTTTTTTCTTAAACGAACTTTTATTTAACAAACGCATATAAGACAATAACTAAAAAACCTCTTTTCAGAGGTTTTTTAAAGTGGAAGGTTTTATCTGCACTCTTAAAATTAAATCCGATTAAAAGAGTGCAAAGAAAGTCCGCAAGGGTGTGACGCAAGGTTTTGGTTTTGAGTGAGCTTATATTTAATAAGTGACCGAAAAAAGCAAGTTCTTGCATCGCACCAAGTTGCAAAACGTTTGTGGGCTTTATCTGCACTCTTAAAATTAAATCCGATTAAAAGAGTGCAAAGAAAGTCCGCAAGGGTGTGACGCAAGGTTTTGGTTTTGAGTGAGCTTATATTTAATAAGTGACCGAAAAAAGCAAGTTCTTGCATCGCACCAAGTTGCAAAACGTTTGTGGGCTTTATCTGCGCTCTTAGTTATATGTATAAAGTTGTCTATACGGATTCTTACTATTAGCACTGAGCACGTAGAATTCGCAATTTAGAATTTCTTCCATAGTTACGGAAAATTCTTTGCTAAATTCCGTCAACACTTTTGTAATATCTTGCATATCTTCGCTTGTAGCTTTTTTAACAACAATTTGTGTAGGCAGATCGTCCGGAACTTTATTGCAACGCAAAAATATTTTACCGCCATGCATACCGGTTGCGCAAAATCTTCCGACCGGTGACTCATCTTCGCAGTTTAAGCCTAACACAACTATGTTACCGCCCGCTTGATATTCACCCAAAAAACTACCGGCAGTTCCGCCGATTACAAGCGTTGGCACTTTATCCTCATAAGATTTCATATGAATTCCCGCCCGATATCCTACATCTTCACGGACAAATATGTTTCCACCTCTCATGGCATAACCGGTTGCGTCTCCGGCTTTTCCATGTATATAGATGTTGCCGTTGTTCATTGTGTCTCCGGTGGCTTCCTGAGCATTCCCAAACACTTTTATTTCACATCCATCAAGATACGCACCTAAGGCATTCCCGGGAGTACCGTTAATAGTAATATTTTTATCGCTCAGGCCACTTGCTATATAGCGTTGACCGTTGCAGTTTTCCAATATTAAATTTCTTTCTTCTGTAGACTTTATTTCTATGTTTAAATCTCTAAAATGTAGTCCCTTACAATCAATTATCATACTACACCTCCTAATGTTTGCTTACGCTTCTTTTCCGAGAACGCCATTAGCTGTGGTTTTCTCTTTATCAACTCGAAATCTATTCCACCCAGTTGAGTTTTATTTCTTATTAAGCTTGTGTATATCCCGGCTCTTTTTATGTCTCCTATTAATATATAGCCGACTAATCTATTATCTTTGTAAAATAGTTTCTTATACGAGCCCGGCGAAGTTTCTTCATATGTTTCGCCGTCGTATGTTCCTGCCGTAATAATATGTTTAGAGAAGAACCCGATAGCATTCATGGGTATGGCATTTGCAATTATTTTTTCCCCTCCGGCCATGTTTATTCCGGCGCACTCGCCCTGCA
Source organism: uncultured Christensenellaceae bacterium (assembly GCA_964371185.1). Classification (GTDB taxonomy): domain Bacteria; phylum Bacillota; class Clostridia; order Christensenellales; family Christensenellaceae; genus CAYJNC01. The sequence goes on along the minus strand of CAYJNC010000059.1, from coordinate 2,655 downwards.
AATATGCACTCGGTAACAGCGCTAAAATCTTTTTTGTATCAGATGATATATCGTAACTTAATGTGCAATCACCGGCGGCATAAATATTTTTTGCCGAAGTTTCGCATTTTTCATTCACCACAATGCCTTTATCTACGCTTATTCCGGCATCTTGCGCAAGTTTAACATTCGGACGAACTCCTATGGCAATCACAAGAACGTCAAAAGCGATTATATCTCCATTTTTAAGGGTTGCACCGTTTTTGCTGAACTCAGCAACGCTGTTGTTTAAGCGAAACTCAACGCCTTTAGACTCTATGTGTTTTTGCACAATTTCGGAACCCTCTTTGTTTAAAATGCTTTGCAAAATCCTGTCCGCTAAGTCGACAACCGTAACACTCGCTACACTGTCACGTATCCCCTCTGCACATTTTAATCCAATTAGGCCGGCACCCATTATTAAAACTTTTGATTCTTTCGTCAGAGTTTTCTCTAATGCCTTTGCATCGTCTAAACTCATAAAAGTAAACGAGTTTGAAACTTTATCTGCATTTTTTATTTCCGGAACAAACGGCGAAGAGCCTGTTGCTATCAGTAGTTTATCGTAGGGGACTTTTTTATCGTCGGCAAGAACATATTTTTCTTCGGAATTAATTTTCGTCGCCGTCACGGAAAACAGCACATCAACATTCATTTTATTGTAAAAATCGTCGTCCCGATACTTCATTTTTTGTTCGTCCGTTTTTTTCAGCAACAAGTATGAGATAAGCGGCCTTGAATATGTATGATATGCTTCGTTTGTTATAACAACAATACTTCCGTCCGAGTCAACACTTCTAATGCCCTCAATGCAACCGATAGCAGCGGCAGAATTTCCGACTATAACATATTTCATAATTATTTACCTCTCCTCAAATATTATCGCCTGATTCGGACAGCCCGCAACACAGGCAGGTTTTCCTCCGGCATTTTCAATACACAATTCACACTTTTGAACAGTACCTGCGTCGGAAGGCATTATTGCCCCAAACGGACATGCCATTATGCAAGTATAACAAGAAACGCATTTTTCTTTGTCTATTTTAATTACTCCGTCGTCAACACTTAACGCACCCGTAATACAACTTTTTGCACAGAGCGGTTCGGTACAATGTCTGCAAGAAACCGCAAAGCTAATTTGCCCTTCTTGCTCTATTTGTATGCGTGGGTTTATAACCACATTTTTCAAAGCCTTACTCATGTCCTCTTCATTACTGTTTGCAAAAGCACAATAGTATTCGCACAGATGACATCCAAGACACCATTTTTCGTCTACAAAAATTCTTTTCATATCTTACTCTCCCGCATGGCTTATTCCAAGTATTTCAAGCTCTTTTTGATTAAGTCCTATTCCTCTTAGCATCAAACGATTTCCCTTTAATGCTTCAATAGAATTTATTCCCATTCCGCCCATCATTTCTTTGATTTCATGGTCCCATGCACTGAGCAAGTTAACCAATTTTTCGCAACCGATGTTTGGATTTAAACGCTTTGTTAGGTCTTCCCTCTGCGTCGCTATGCCCCAATTGCATTTGCCCATCTGACAACTACGACACAAATGACAACCAAGAGCCAAAAGCGCACCCGTCGCAACATATACGGCATCTGCACCAAGCGCTACCGCCTTTACTATGTCACTACTATTCCTAATACTGCCTCCGACAACAATAGAAACATCTCCTCTTATCCCTTCTTGTCGCAACCTTTCGTCTACACTTGCAAGAGCTAATTCTATCGGGATACCAACGTTGTCCCTTATTCTTGTGGGTGCGGCACCCGTTCCGCCTCTGTAGCCATCTATTGCAATAATGTCCGCACCACTTCTCGCTATACCGCTCGCAATTGCAGCTACATTGTGTACCGCCGCAATCTTAACTATTACAGGCTTTTTATAATCGGAAGCCTCCTTTAACGAAAAGACAAGCTGTCTTAAATCTTCAATAGAATATATATCATGGTGCGGTGCCGGCGAAATTGCGTCTGAACCCTCGGGGATCATCCTTGTTTTTGAAATATCACCAACTATTTTTGTTCCCGGCAAATGGCCGCCAATTCCGGGTTTTGCACCCTGACCCATTTTTATTTCAATCGCCGAACCCGCTTTTAAATAATCTTTGTGAACACCAAACCTTCCCGACGCTACTTGCACAATCGTATTCTTACCGTATCTGTAAAAATCCTGATGCAATCCGCCTTCGCCGGTGTTATACATTATGCCAAGCTCCTGTGCGGCCCGCGCCAAACTCTCGTGGGCGTTGTAGCTTATTGAACCGTAAGACATTGCAGAAAACATTATCGGCATAGAAAGTTCTAATGAAGGAGGTGTGTTACACACAATATTGCCGTTTGCGTCTCTTACTATGTCACTGTTTTTCTTTCCCAAAAACACCTTGGTTTCCATAGGCTCTCTTAATGGGTCTATTGAAGGGTTTGTAACCTGCGACGCATTAATAAGCATTTTATCCCAATATACCGGGTGTGGTTTTGGCGTTCCCATAGAAGAAAGCAAAACTCCTCCGGTCAGCGCCTGACGATAAACCTCTTCTATTGTTTGCCCTGTCCAGTTGGCATTTTCTTTAAAAGTATGATCGGTTTTAACAATTTTTAGTGCCCGCGTCGGACATAGCGACACACATC
>CAYJNC010000058.1:0-9176 GCA_964371185.1 uncultured Christensenellaceae bacterium | reverse complement strand
GCAGAACCGGCGGCAGCAGAACCGGCGGCCGCAGAACCGGCGGCAGCAGAATCGGCGGCTGAAGAACCGGCAGCAGATGCAACTACTGTTATCGGCCTTAATGCAGGAACAGAATCTAACCAATTCCACAGCGACGTAAACAACAGTATCAGAAACGTTGCTGCCGACATGGGAATCGAAGTTTTATACGCAGTATCGGAATTCGATGCGACTCAAATTATTCCTAAGGTAGACTCTCTCTTACAACAAGGCGCAAATGTAATTGTTGACTTTAACGTAAACAGCCAAGTTGGCGGTAACCTTGTAGATGTTGTAAACGAAGCCGGTGGTGCAGGCGTTATTGGTATTGACGTTGAATACATTTCGGCAGGTGGCGAATATGCTTGGTTCATGGGCGCTAACAACCAACAAGCAGGCGAATTGTGTGGCGAAGCTATTGGCGACTATGTAAATGAAAATAAAGACGGCGTTTTAGAACACCTGGTATTATTCTTCAATTCAGAGAACGGTGAAGAAGTTATGAAAAGAATGGGTGGCGCAATAGACGGTCTTGCAAGCAAAGGCATCACATTGGACGAAGAAACACAAGTAGAGTGGATAGACTTAGGCGGTGGCGGTTCGGATACTACCATTCAAGGTCGTGACGATTTCACAGCTTGGTTGACAGCTAACCCGGATGCTAAAAGCGTTGGCGTTGTAGCCGTTAATGACGAAACAACTTCGGGTGCGGTAGCTGCAGCAGAAACTTTAGGCCGTGAAGAAGATTGCATATTTGCTTCTCACAATGTAAGCCAAATCTACATGGATGCAGCAGCAACAGGCGCCCTTCCGATGGGTTACACAGGCTCGGTTGCATACAACCCCGAAAAATATGGTGAATATATTGTTCCGTTAGCAGTAGACATCGTATCGGGTGCAAACACAGACCCCGAAACAAAAATCACTATGGATCACACATTCATAAGCCCGGATATGGTTGCTGATTATCAAACAGAATATGATGCATACAAGGCAGCTTGGACTATCCAATAATATTAATTAAAAACAAAGAATAGAAATGAAGGAAAGCCGCCGCAAAAGTGTGGCGGCTCTCTTAATTGTTACAGGCATGAAATTATGATGAGGAGAAACTATGGGTAACGAATATAGACTTCAAATGAAGGGTATTACAAAACAGTTTCCCGGTGTACTTGCACTTGACAATGTCGATTTAGAAGTTAAAAAAGGAGAAGTTTTAGCAGTCATCGGCGAAAACGGTGCAGGTAAATCTACCATGATGAAAATTCTCTCGGGTGCACTTGTAAACGACAAAGGGGACATCTATTTAGACGGAGAAATTGTACCGCATGAAAAAAATGCAAAAGAACGTCTTGAGATGGGAATTGCAATTATTTATCAGGAACTGAATTATTTAGACGAGATGACAATCGCCGAAAATTTGTTTATGGGAGATGTACCCGTAAAAAAAGGTTTGGTTAAGGTTGTAGATTATAAAGAATTAAGAAAACGTGCAGTGGAGTTATTAAAACAATTCAATTTACCGTACGACCCGTTTACCCGTGTGGGTGATTTAACGGTTGCTGAAAAACAAATGATAGAAATTTTACGTGCCGTTTCAAAAGACATAAAAGTTTTGGTTATGGACGAGCCGACTTCGGCGTTATCCGAAAAAGAAATAGAGAAATTATATACTTTCATTAAAGATATGTCTTCTAAAGGTGTTTCAATACTCTACATTTCTCATAAATTAGACGAAGTGTTTACGGTTGCAGACAGCGTACAAGTTATGAGAGACGGAAAAAGAGTAGGACGTTTACAAACAAAAGACACAACCGAAGAAGAACTTGTTGAACTTATGGTTGGGCGTGAAGTTGAAGAGATGTATCCGAAAGAAAATGTGCAAATTGGCGAAACGGTTTTGGAAGTTAAAAATTTATGTTGTGAAATTGCAAAGGATGTTAGTTTCGAGCTAAAAAGAGGAGAGATCTTAGGCCTGTTCGGACTGCTCGGTTCGGGACGTACCGAAGTGGTGGAAGGTTTAATAGGTAAAAAGGACATGACCGCCGGCGAAGTTTATTTAGAAGGGAAAAAGGTTTCCATTAAAAATGTTATGGATGCTAAAATTTTGGGGATTGCCTACCTTCCGGCAAACAGAAAAGACGAAGGCTTGGTGTTAATGCACTCTGTTCGGGCCAATACTTCTATTACCATATTAGACGAATTAGGGGCCGTTATAGATAAGAAAAAAGAAACAAAGATTATTGATGAATGGATAGCAAAATTACGTATCAAAACACCTTCGCCCGATGTGGCGGTAGAATCGTTGTCGGGTGGTAATCAACAAAAAGTTGTTATCGCAAAATGGTTGGCGGCTAACCCGAAAATCCTTATTGTCAACGAACCGACAAGGGGTATAGACGTCGGGGCTAAGGTAGAGATATATAAATTGCTTGAAGAACTGTGTGCGGAAGGGATAGCGGTAATAATGGTATCTTCCGAACTTCCTGAAACAATGGGTATTTCCGATCGTATCCTCATATTTAAAGAAGGTGAAATAAAAGGAGAATTTAACCGTACAGACTTCACACAAAAACAGATACTACACATTGCAGTGGGAGGAGAAGAATAATATGAACGAGGCAGCTTTAAGAGAAAAATCGTGGAAAGAAAAATTTGGAGGCATGGGCAATAATTTAAGTTTGATTATTGCAATAGTAGGACTGTGTATAGTGCTTGGAATTGCGTCTCCGCACTTTATGTCTGTGCAAAATATGATGAACATATTACTTGCATCGGCTATTACACTAATTCGTGCTTCGGGTGCAACAATTGCGATGATAACCGGCGGTATGGATTTATCTCAGAACTCGGTAGGTGCTATTGCAGGTGTTGTATGTGCGACACTGTCTGTGCAAATAGGCTTGCCCTTGCCCTTGGTTATTTTACTTTCAATAGCAATAGGTCTTGGCTTTGGTGCAATAAATGGTGTGTTGATTGCGTATCTAAAAATCAACCCGATCATTACAACCATTGCTACCATGCAAATTTTCCGTGGTATTGCTTGGTTATATACAAATGTTACGCTTCAAGTAACAGACCAAACATATATATTTATGGGACGTGGTTACATAGGAGATGTCATTCCCGTTTCGGTACTAATAGCATTTGGTTTCTTCTTTATGTCGTTCTTCCTACTAAAATATACCCGGTTTGGGCGAATGGTTTATATGGTCGGAGGAAACGAAACGGCCAGCCGTTTGTCGGGTATTAATGCAAGAAAAGTAAAATTCATTTGCTACCTTATAAGTGGTCTTACAGCCGGTTTTGCCGGAATGTTGGTTGCCGGTCAATTAGGTGCCGCTCTTCCGCAGTCGGGAGACGGAACGGAAATGGACGTTATTTCGGCTATCGTGCTCGGCGGACTTTCCCTTTCGGGTGGTCGTGGTTCTATGGTGGGTACTTTGCTTGGTATACTCGTCTTGCAGATAGTGGCTAATGGTTTGCAATTGCTTTCTGTTTCGCAATATCTACAATGGGTAATTACCGGCGGAATATTAATACTTGCCGTATTAATAGACGTTATAAGAAGCGGAGCATTAAAGAAACAATAAAAAAACATATGCACTTTAATATTAAGCTAAGTGCCAAAAGGTGCTTAGCTTAATTTTTAAAACATAGCCAAAAAAGGAGTAGAATATCATGAGCGAAAAATACCAAGTTTATACTAATCAATTAAGTTTTGACGATGTTGGCAGGTTAGAAATTAAACCGACACCAAAAGAGATAGAACGTCTTAGAACTTTGGCAAAAAAACATGCGGAAATTGCACAAAGTGAAGATAATGCTATCAAAAAAAAGCAATGGAAGGTTTTGCGTGATTTAAACCCTGTTCGCCCGATGATATTGTTTGAAACTTTTTCGGTTTTGGGTTTTATTACAGAAAAGGAGCTTGTTTGTGAAAATGAATATTTAAGGAATGTTGAAAAAAGTTTTCTAAATAATTTAAAGCATCATGATTTATTAAAAGACGATATTGTTTTTGAAAATTATTTTCAGCTTGCGTGGAGGGTAATACGGTCTGACTACGGAGTGGAAATTGTTGAGCATCATGCGGACGACTCTATGGGTTATATGTCTAACTTTCCGATAAACGGACGAGACGATTTTAATAAATTAAAACCAAGAACATTCTTTGCGGATAAGGAAAGGACTCTTGGTTTTAAACAAACATTAGAAGAAATTTTTGGTGATATCTTGCCGGTGCGAGTGGGAAATTACGATAATTTCTTTCCCGATTTCGGATATAACCCTTTTTGCGGCAACAATAACCCGGTGTTAACAATGGATTTATTCAAGTTGGTGGGCAATGATAATTTAATGTATTGGCCGTATGACGACGAAGATGCACTTAAATATATGTTGGAATTTTTAACCGCCGACAGAATGCGTTTTTATAAATGGTTGCAAGACGAAGGCATTATGCAACTTAACACGGACAACCAATTTGCGGGACCTTCCGGTTATGGCTATGTTTCGGAATTGCCCGATGTTAGCAGTGGAAAGGAACCTGTTGCCTCTAACTGTTGGACGTGGATAGAATCTCAAGAGACTAATTTGCATTCGCCCGAAATGTTTAATGAATTATTCTTACCCTATCTTGCAGAATGTGCAAATATTTTTGGGTTGGTAACCTATGGTTGTTGTGAACCGGTTGATGATCGCATAGAGTATATTAAAAAGGCTATACCAAAATTGCGTACGGTTTCTGTTTCGGGTTGGAACAATTTTGAAAGCGTTGCCGAGTCTTTAGGTAAAGACTATGTTTATTGCAGAAAGCCTAATCCGACGTTTATCAGCGGTGCTACCGGGGATTTGGAAGGAATGAAAGAAGACATAACAAGGACATGGAATTGCACTAAAAACCAGCCTGTTGAATTTGTTGTCAGAGACGTGTATGACATTGCGGGTGATTTAAACAGGTTGCCTAAGTGGGTTGATATGGTTAAGGATATAGTCGGAATATAGAAAATATATGAAAGAAGGTTAGAGCTATGTTTGAAAATGAATTTAATTGTTTGTTCAATTTGCACAAGGCCTACACAGACATTGGCGTTGATGATAATGATGCCGAAGTTATGGGCAAAATTTATGGGCTTACAAAAGAAGAAGTTGAGCATGTTTTTGGCGAGTTTGAAAAACAAAACAAAGAAAATGCACGGTTGATTTTGGAAGAATATGGCAAAAAAAGCATTGGCGAAGATAGGAAGTTTAAAATTGCATATTTAGGAGACTCTATCACAAGTTATCGTATGAGTCATCGGTGCATAATGAAAGAAATTTATGCCGGGCAAAATAACATTACATGGAAAGATTTTTCAATTTCCGGTTATAAAGTTAGCGACCTATTTACGGCATATTACCCGTCTATTGCAAATTTTGCGCCCGATATTGCGATAATTATGATAGGCACAAACGACATGCGAATAACGCAGGACGAATACGACTATGTGCATACGCCCATAGAACATTTCAAGAGAGACTATTCATATTTGCTAAACAAACTTTCAAAGGCAGGGTGCAAGGTTATTGCCCTTACTTTGCCACCTTTTTGTATGGATAAAATGAGCGTTGCGTTAAGTGGTTGGAATATTCTTTATAAGGAAGATATTTTAAAAGAATATGACACTGCCATATTGCAAATTGCAAAAAAAGAAGGTGCGGTTGTGATAAACATGCAAGAGGTTTACAATAAGTATACATCAGACGAATTGACAATAATAGACGGCCTACACTTAAACCCGTTTGGGCAAAAGTTGTTGGCCGGCAAGATATATGAAAAATTGTCAGAGTTGCTTTTATAATATTAGAAAAATAATTGAAATAACTGCATTTCGTTAAATAAACAATTAACCTTGAAAATAATAAATATGGGAAAAATATAGATATCTTGCCTATAAATATAAGAATGCAAATTACTTATCATTATAATATTGACTACCTTTTTTTGTGTATGATACTATTGCCTAAACATTAAATTTTTTGTTGTAGCAATAATTATGAATTAAAATTAAAAAAAAGAATGAGAGGTATTTGCTAATGTCTAAATTAACTCCTAAAGTTAACCCGAAAATCGGTGTTATGTACACCGGATTAAAAGCTTACTGGGCTCAATTCCCCGAGTTCCTTGAAATAGGAACGAAAATGCTTGAGCGCTACATGGAAAAATTTTCCGAAGTAGGCGAGGTAGTGTTAGAAAAATTTGTTGATACTCCAAAAAAAGCCCAAGCGGCCGGGGAAAGATTTGCAAAAGAAGATATTGATATTCTTTTTATCTTACCTTTCGGATACTCAACAGGAATGATAATAGTTCCGGCGGTTCGTGCGTTGAGAAATGAAATACCTGTACGATTGCTGGTAACACATTCCACTTACGATTTAAAAACTGCCACAACGTCCGATTTTCTTCATCATAGTGGTATTTGCTGTGTTTCTGAGTATGCGAATGCATTAGTACAAATGAAACGTGAATTTAAAGTTATAACAGGACCATTAAAAGATGAAAAATTTTGGGGGGCGATTTATAAGTCGGCGGTAGGAGCGGCTGCTGCAAAAGAGTTTAAGAAATTAAATTTTGCGGTAATAGGTTCTCAATACACCAATATGGTAGATATGCCGGCAGACGACCATAAATTGTTGGCTTCGACCGGGAAAATGTTTTTAAGGCCTGAGATAGAAGAATTTTATGAAGAATACCAAAAAGTTAATGAAGACGAAATAAGAGAAATGAATTCCCAGTTCAGAGACTTTTATGAAGTCAAAGAAAATGTTACCGACGAGCATATGTATGAGTCGGCAAAGATAGCGGTTGTATATGACAAAATCATAAAAAAATATGACATAGCGGGTTATGGCTATTATTGGTGGGGAATTTCAGATTTATATACACATCTTCGGGCGCAATCTACGGTGGCAGGTTCAAGGCTTGCTTCTATGGGATATCCCGGTGTTACCGAGGGTGATGTTAAAACTGCAATGGCAATGAAGTTTATGGATTTAGTTGGCGCAGGTGGAATGTTCTTGGAATTTAACACAATAGACTATGATAACGACTTTTTTGTAATAAGCCACGACGGTCCGGTTAATTTCAATGTTTCGGAAGGAAAGCCTGTATTGCAACATTTGCATATTCATCACGGAAAAACGGGAGAAGGATTGGGCGTAGACTTTAATCTGAAAAAAGGACCGGCAACATTAATGAATATAACTCAAAGTGACCCTGACGTATATACTTTTAAGATTGTGTATACTGTTGGCGAGGTGGTGGACGGAGATACAATGCAAGTAGGTAATCCTAATGGCAGATTTAAAGTGGGAAAACCTATTAATGAGTTTGTTGATGAATGGTGTCAGCAAGGGCCGCAACATCATAGTTCGTTAGGTATCGGAGATATTTCAAGCGAGATAGAAATATTTGCAAAAACAATGGGCTTTGCCTGTGTAAGAATTTAATAAATATGAAAATAGGAATGCATCACTCGGATTTATGGCTATATTGCTTTCTAAACTGCAGTGGTGTTATTCCTACTTTTTGCCTAAATGAACTAATAAAATGACAAGCGCTACCAAATCCTACAATTTCAGAAATATCAGAAACCGCAAGATGAGAATATTTCAAATATTCTTTAGCGTGGTTTAACCGTGTATTAATAATATAGTCTATTGGTGAATAACCGGTATATTTTTTAAATTCTTTAGCAAAATAATATTTACTTATATGTAGTTTTTCTGAAAAATATTCTAAATTGAGCTCTTTTGCAAAGTTAAGATCAATATCGGAAAGAGCAATTTTAATATAATCCGGAATGCAGATTTTAGAAGAGAGTATAGAGTTTGCACAAAATAATATTTCGGTTAATAAATTTGTTAATATCTGTGAACTTACTATCTCGTTTCCCACGCTTCGGGTTTTGTTTATGGCTAATAATTTTTTTAGAAACTTCGGGATCTGCAAGTTTTCCTGAGTTTTTATCACACGAGGGCTATTTGTCATACATTGAGTATAATAGCCGTGTGCACAAATTCCGTTGAATTGAACCCATAATATTTCCCAGTTTTTTGTTGATTGGTGTGTTTTGTGCGAATGAGGAATCATAGAGTCTACAAAAACCAAATCACCCGGGGATAAGTTGTAGGTGGTATTGTCAATAGTATAAATACCTTTGCCCGATAAAGTTAGCATGATTAAGTAGGAAGGTATGCTTTCCTGCTTTGTATAATAGTTTGAATGAGCTATAAAATGGCCGGCTTCTTGGACATATAAAAGATATGATTTTGTGAATGGACAAGGTTCGTTAAAAATCCAAACCGAGTTATTTGAAATATCGGTAATATAATCTTTGCATAAGTGTTCCATTTAAATATCACCCCTAAAATAGATTTATATAATTGTAACATATTGATGCAATTATATAAATACTTAAAGCAAATAGGGTGATTATATGGTAAAATAAATAAAAAAAGAATAATTAGGAGTTTAAAGATGCAAAAGGATATTAAAAAAGTAAAAATTTTTTCCGGTCTGCTTTTGGCGGTGTGCGCCTTTTATTTTGTTGCCTACGGGTTGTTTGTTACGAGTGCACCGGCAGAGGCGGTTACGGCAGGACAAACTATATACACATTGTACGCTTATGGTGGGTTTATAACCATATGTGTAACTTTGCTTGGTATAACGCTATTTTTGAAAAGCGAAAAAAAAGCAGTGTTAACACAAGTTTTCATGTGGGCGATTGTTTTGCTTTCATATAGCTTTGCCGCCAGGTATTTTGCAAATTTATTTAATTTGGCGCTTATGTCTTTTAGGGAAGGGTTAATATTCTCTTCCGAATATATGACGTATTTCTTTTTGACAGCGTCAATAATTTCCATTTTATGCCAATTTAAATCGGAAGATAAAAACATTGCGTTTAAGGTTTGTTGGGTAAGCTTTTTATGTTCGGTGTTCTTTTCGGCATGGTTTATTTATTTTAAACTGACGGCCTTTGCGTTCATTGATGTTGCAATATTGCATGAAGCGCTGTTTGGAATTGCACACGCATTAATACCGCCGATCGTACTTGCATTTTTTGCCTATACAATTAAAAAGGAAGCCTTTTTCAATTATGCTTTTATAGGGCACA
>CAYJNC010000057.1:6715-9231 GCA_964371185.1 uncultured Christensenellaceae bacterium | reverse complement strand
CGAGGCTTTTTAACGCTAAAATGCAGGTCAAGGCGACGAAATTGCGAAATTATGGCTTTTTTCAACAAGTCCATAATCTACTTAATTAAATTGTAAAAGAGGTTTCAAATGAAAAGATGCCCCCTATGTAAAACAAAGTTTGAAGACAGCGCAGATTTTTGCCCAAATTGCAAGGCGCAATTAGAAGATTTAGATGTAGTAAAAAAAGCCGCCAAAGAACCAATACCCAAAGCCTTTTGGATTTCCTTGCTTTGCGCACTCGCTTTTATCGGCGGCATGTATATTTTTTATTATCTGGTTTATTCAAACTTATACACCTAATTTTCCGTCATACACAGACTGCTTTGTCCATCCTTAAGAAATATAAATATTTGTGTCTAACGCCGACACCGGTAATCTCTTCAAGTGCTTTTGCATACAGATTGGCTTGAATTAAGTAGCCCTTTGCCACTTCGTCAATGTTTTTCTCGGTTACCTTGTCTGTCTTGTAGTCTACAAGCACCCATTCACCGTCCTCCAAAAAAGCCAAGTCCAATATACCCTGAATTGCAATTTTTTCGTCACCCGGATAGCCGATTTCTTCATTTTTAACCTGCAAAACAAACTGTTGCTCGTATAAAACTTTTTCGCTACGCCTTATCCGCTCATATATGTCGCTTTGCAAAAAACACTCCATCATGTTTTTATTTTCGATTAGTGCAATTTCTTCTTTTTCGTCTATCAAAACATTTTCACGCATTCCCGCTATTGCGTCGTCAACATTTTGCCCTCGTCTAATCAAGCGTTCCATGACACTATGAACCAACGTTCCCAGCCGCGCCCCCGAAATTTTCGCCTCTTCTTCAAATTTAAAATCGTTATAATAGACTATCTTATCGCTCTGCTGTTTTTTTACCGCAGAAACAGAGAGTTTGGCCGGCACTTTTATAGATTTTTGCAGGCATAACAATTCTTCTTTTTCGTAACCGTTTATTACATCTTTTTCGTATTCTTCAAAATCAAACTCTATTGGTTGAATTTGTTGCTCTTCTTTCTCCTCGTAACAAACTTTTATTTTACCGTCACTAATATTCGCAGCCATTATCCAATCTAACATACAAGACGCATTTTCATACCTTCCTTTTAGCGTCTCCCATTTAGTTTCTTTGCCTTCCTTGTTGTCGATTGCACCCGTCAGATACAACCTGTCTCTTGCACGAGTCATTGCAACATAAAGCATTCTGAGTTCTTCCGAGCGGCTTTCTTTTATTAATATGTCTTTAATTACTGTCGTTTCACCGGTCGAATATTTTTTTCTGGTCTCCTCATTATAATAATCTGCGGTCAATCCATATTTTCCATGCATAATAAATGGATTGGTCGTCTCTTTTGCAGAAAAAGCCTTGTTCAAAGACGCCACATACACCACCGGAAACTCGAGCCCCTTAGAACCGTGTATAGTCATAAGTTGCACACACTGCTCTTCTACCGATTTGTTTTCGTTTTTGGCATAAACCCCTTTTTCTTTCTTAATTTCCGCCAATTCCCTAAGCAACAAATACAGGCTATTACCGTTGAGTTCAATCAACTCTTCCATGCGAGTCAAAACCGCTTCCAAAACTTGCTTCTTTTCTTCACCGCCATTTGTGCACCCGACATACTCTATAAAAGAGTATTTTTCTGCAAGTATGCGAATAAAAGATTTAAGCTCGGTCGAATTGCACAGCAATTTAAGCTCTTTTAGTCGTGAATAAAAGTCAGACAGCTTTCTCGCTGTTTCGTCGTCTGCTTGCTTTGCATAAGACTCCGCCGCCAAAAAGAAATAAGCCGCATCTTTGTCATGCTCCCTAATTTTCGCCAGTTCTTCTTCGGTAAAGTTAAACATGTATGAGCGCAAAAGAGAAATCAAACAAATATCGTCTTGCCGGTTATGAATGAGTTTCAAGAAATTAACAAACAGTTCTACCTCGGCAAAATCTTTCTCTTCTTCCATGGTAGAGTTTACAAATATGCCAAGTTCAAAAAGCGCATTAGTCAGATAATAGGTAAGCTCTGAACGTGAGCGAAGCAACACCGCAATGTCACCCGGCTTTATCGGATTATCCGAATCCTTAGTTTCGGCAATTATCTGCCTGATATGGTTGGCTATCATATCCGCTTGCCTCTTATTTTTGCTATCTTTTTCGTCTTTTTCTGCCTCGCAAATTAAAATACTCGCCTCTCCGCCTTCCCTGTTACCTATAAGCGCTTCTTTTTCATCGTAATGCACCTCTCCTAAGTTCTCGCTCATTATGTTCTCCATAACATAATTGACACAGTCGACAACTTCGTTTGCGCTCCTAAAATTCTCATTCATGGCGATAATTTCGCCCTTATCGTCCTTTTCCAAATCTTTCGATTTATTTCTGATAATTTCAGGATCCGCCAACCTGAATTTATAAATGCTTTGCTTTACGTCTCCAACCATAAACAAACTGTGTTGCTCGTTGTGCAACAGTGAAATAATCTCCTCTTGCACTTGGTTGGTGTCCTGATAT
>CAYJNC010000057.1:0-6705 GCA_964371185.1 uncultured Christensenellaceae bacterium | reverse complement strand
TCCTGATATTCGTCTACAAAAACATATTTGTAATCGAACAAATTTTCACCGCTCCTAAGAATCTTTAAGGCTTTGTGCTGAAGGTCTTCATAGTCTACTGCGTTTTGGTCTGTTTTTGCCGAAATATATTCTTTTTCAAACAATTTCACCAGCTCTACAATCGAATATACATCTTCTCTTGTATGGTTAATTTCCGCCACAGCCTCTTCATCTGTAAGACTCTCTTGATTAAATATTTTCTTAAATTTCTTTTTAGCATCGTCTCTTATGTCCTTGGCTATTTCCCTAATCGGCTTCAAACTTTCGTCTATTTTCTTATTCGATGCGCGCTCGAAACTGTACCCTTCATATTTTTGTTTTGCCACCATAAGACCTTCGGTTTCAATAATTTTCGCCACATTCTCCATGTCGACAAGTGTTCGTGCGTCTTTATCTGCTTGCACTTGCGAATACTGTTCCGACAATTCTACTACTTTGTTAAACAGCAAAACAACGTCTTGTATTTCTATTGCCGCAATCTTATCCGCTTGTTCGTCAATCCACTTCTTTTGTTCTTCAACCGGCACATTGTATGACGAATACACCCACTCGTATGGGTTTGGCTTTCCCCTCATATAATTATACACTCGCAACACTTGGTCTAATATCACTTTGTCGTTCGCTCGTTTGCAATAACGATACAACAACCGCATAACACCTTCGTCTTCTTTTTCGTATAGAGAATCTAACACCTGTCGAACGCATTTTCTCTTCATCGTATCTGTTTGTGCGTCACTCATTATTCTAAAATTAGGCGCAACATCTACCATTTCATAATTTTGCCTCACTACCTTGGCACAAAAACTATGGAATGTGGAAATATCTGCCATCGCAACTTGTTCCGCCTGACCGAACAGCCGTTCGTCTTCGCAAGCCTGTGCTTCTTCGTATAACTCTTTTTCAATACGCTGTTTCATCTCGGCCGCCGCCGCATTTGTAAATGTCATAACCAGCATGTCTTGCACGTTTGCGCCTTCCGCCACCAAACGTTTTACCCGCCGAGACAACACGCTCGTCTTACCGCTTCCCGCCGCCGCCGATATTAGCACTTTCCTACTATTCGTATCAATAGCTTTTTGTTGTTTTTCTGTTGCTTTCATCTTTTACTACCACCCTTTTTATAATGACATTACATCGTTATCTAATTTATTCTCGACATTTGCTATTTCTTGCGCTAAATTATCTTTTGATATGTTATAAATATTACGAACATCATTGCATTTTTCATCAAACAAACATACCGACTTATATTCGCAATAATCGCAAGGCTTTTTGCCATTTTTGTCGGAATACGGCAAAATTGCGTTTACGCCATCTCTTATTTTTTTCTTTGCACCAACAATCAACGTCTTTAGGTGATTTTCAAGTATATCTATTTCCTCTTCGCAATAATACCTCGCGTCTGCGTCCGAATCATAGTTTCCGTCTTTTTTCGTAATTATATTTATGGGCACATCCGAGCCTTTTTCATCAAAGGCGAATATATTTCTTGTGATATCGGAAGGAATACCCAAAATCCCCTTCATTTTATATTCTTTCATAATGTTTTTTTCTCTACTAATCATGGCTCCGAAAACGTGCATAAACCAAGCCCCTGCAAATATAAATTCATCTCCTAACTTCCCACGCGCCGCTAAAATATATAATATTAGCTGTACTTCCACACCCGAAATGAACTTATCGAGGTTAAAATCTTTTTCACCTGTTTTATAATCTATTAAGTTAAAATATTTCTTTCCGTCAACTTCCGCTATGTCTATCCTGTCTATCACGCCGTTAATGTCAAAATTATCGTCACCGAATCTCTCTTCGGTAGCATAGGGTTTTAACATAGTATCCTTGTTTTGCTCTCGCATAATGTATGCGGTTAACACAACTTCTTTTGTCAACGCCTTTAAAAGAGCCGTGTTTCTTTCGTCGGAAAAAACACCTTGCCATTGTTCTTGTGCTTCTCGCACACAATCATTAATTTTTTCAACAAACTCGGCGTCCGAATCCGCTTGCATGTCTGTTTGCGTATCAATATATTTTTTTACTAACTTCTCCAATATGCTATGCGCAAAAACACCGGCATCTACCGCCGCAATTTCATATTCCCTCTGTTGCTTTGCTCGCAGGCCATAACGCATAAAATATTTGTATGGGCAACTGTAGAAACATTCTAACTGCGTTGTTGAAATCGTATTTATATCTCCATACAAACCTTTTGCACTATTACTTCCTAACTTTACCGCAACATTCTTATTTGAAATACATCTTTTTAACAGTTCTATTTCATTTTGCAACTGCTCGTCTTCAAAAAACGCCTTCACTGTTCCGTCTTTTCTTTCATTTGCTTTTCCGTCTGCCGCCAACCGAACATTTTTTACCCAGTCTACAAAAGCATTTTGCTTAAGCTGCCCCGCCACATCTCTTATGCTTTCTTCCCTCAAACCCACAAACAACCGCCCAAGCCTTCCGATAATCGGCGACGCTTTGCTATTTTCGTCGTCCACATAGCTGAACACAACTCTTTCGCTTGGCGTGCTGACCATTTTTGTAATGTTCAATTTTTGCTTTTCTATTAAATTTTCCTGCCGTATTCCCTTTAATCCTACAAGCACGCTTTCCCATTCCTCGTCTGTTATCAAATCTTTTGAAGTGCTGTATTCGGGTAAAACACCATCGTTGCACCCAATAACAAACAGTGTTTTTATGTCAGACAAGTAAACAGAATTAACATCTAAGCACGCAACTTCGTTAACCCCCGGCGGAATTGTCGCTATTGTCATCGCCTGCATTCCCACTTCCAACAACATAGCAAGCTTCTTACCGTTTATCATCGTATCGGTTAAAGTTTCTTTTGAGCGTATGATAAACTCTCTTATCCGCTTATATTCCTGTTCTTTTAAATCTGCCTCCAAAAACAGCTCTTTTTCCCGCAACATTCTGATTTCGGCTTGTATCTTTTTTTCTGCTTTTGTTTCCGCTAAATATTCTTCCACATAATTTAAAATCTCCTTGGCAGACTTTACGTCTTTGCATTTTTCCCGCAATCTTTCTATCGGTCCAATGAAAGCCATTCTTGCTTTTTCTATATTTTCATTGTCAAAAGGTTTCAAAAATGCGTAACCGTCGCCAAATTTTGAAAATGCGTGCCTAAACAGGCTGTTGCTCCTATTTTCAAACACGTCACAATAACCTGTGTCTAAGTGTGCAAGCAAACTGTCTTTTTTGAGCCGGCCTTGTGCAAGTTCTGTCGCACTCAAAACAAAAAACGCAAAGTTACTTTGCAATATATTTCTTTTTTCGCCGATATAATGCGGAATTTCTGCCCGAGTAAAAACTTTTTTTATGTGCGACGCATACGTCTCCATGTCTGCACAAGCAATCGCAATATCGCTAAACCGATAATTTTCGTCGATAATGAGTTTTGCTATCTGCGCCGCCACCCCTCGCACCTCCTCTTCTTTGCTACGGGCATTATATATGCGCACATCGCCTTTGATTTGTTTTGCGCACACGGGATATGTAAATAAATTCTTACCCATATAAACAATATCTTCGCTTATGTTTGCGTCTTCGCCAACTATTTCAACGGTTAAATCGTTCTTGCTTGCAACATCGAAAAGTCTCATCCTGTTCTCGTTGCATATGTCATATGTTTTGCTGTCTACCGCATTTGCATCTGCATACAAAAAAGAAAACACCGTGCTTTTCGCATAAGAAATTATTTCTTTGCAAAGCCGTGTCATCTGTGCGTTCATTCTGTCAAAACCCATAAAAAAGACATGAGAATTCGCAATAAATTCCGCATCTTTTATTTTTGAAATAACCACATTCATTTGGTCTTCCGCGTCTACATCTTCACTTTTTTCCAGTTCCTCGTATATCAACGCCAAATCAAGAAATTTTTGTTTCTTATTCTCGGCAAACTCCCTAAGCATTTTTGGCGTAATATCCATCTTTTTCATTTCGCTCAGCAGGTTGACCGTTTGAGATGGCAAGACCTTATGGTCTTTAAGTTTATGCAATTCTAATAAATTACTTTTGTTTTCTTCAATAATCCGGGCTACTCGCATACTTTTTGCAGGTGCATCTATTGTTTTTTGTGCTCCGCCAAATGTTTCGTGCAAAACTCGGTCGCACAATTTAGATATGCTAATAACACTCATACCCATCATTCCCGACAACCCTGTTTTATTTAAAATAGCACATTCTGTCTTGTATGTCGCTTGCGGCGGTACAACAACAATGACGGGAGTAAGCGGACTATACTGTGCCAATTTTTCTATCACACGTTCTTTTAACATACTGCTTGCCCGACCCATAATAAAACAAGTACCCATATTTACTTTTCTCCTTACAATTTTAAACTATTGGCAAAAAACTATTAAGCCTATAACTATTAAAGCATAACCGATGACCTTTTTTTTACTCATCTTTTCTTTTAGAATTGCACACGAAAGAATCCCAACCAAAACGAATCCTATCGATTCCAAGGCAGGGCCATATTTGTAGTCCATTCCCGAATATGCCAACACCGACATCAAGGTAGACAGCATAAGCATAGAATAGCCGAGTATTACTCGCCAGTTCATGTATTGCTTTATAAACCCTTTATGCGCACTGTTTGCGCTTGTTTTTAACAATATTTGCGAAAATGCGGCGATTGTTATGCCACACAACATTATAACTAAACTTGTACTACTCAGCATCTGAATTCACCAGCATTACTCCGCCAACAATTATTACCACACCGATAATATTGTATACGGTTATCCCTTCATTAAAAATTAAGGCCGACCAAACAAGCCCCCAAATTACAACTAATTGCCTGTTTGCATAAGCGACGTGCAAATCAAACCTCTTCAATGCTTGTTGCCAAAGTATTGCGTACAAACCAAGCACAACGACGTCCAATGCAAAAAATAAAATAAACAAACCGGATAAAAATTCGTATCCGCTCGCTACCTTACCCAACACAGTAGAAAATGTGTATATGATAATAATGACCTGCAAAAATATGATGTTTTTAAGGCTCGCCTTTTTTTTGATCATATATTGTTCCTTTCCTATGTGTTTTTCTCGTTTAATCTATTGTTCCGCCAAAACATCGGCGACTAAATCTTCAATTATTTTTTCAAACTCTATCCGGTCTATGTCTGTTGCTGAAACCGCATAAGTATAATCTTTATTTGTAAACTTTGCAATATTAATATCGTTATATGCACCAAACATAACTTCAATTGTTAGAATATCTTCTTCTAAATACTCTACCCCATTTATGCCGGTAATATCCTCATCGCCTTGCGCCATACGCAAGTTTATTTCTGCGTCGTTTTGTTCGCAGTCATAAATTATTTCTGCTATTGAATTGTCTATTAAGGAAAATTTTCGAGGCGTACATGTAGGGTCTGATATTTGTATCATATCAAACCCTATTTCTTCGCTTATTTCTTGTGCGGAAGTATACTCATCAACGGGAGTAGCTTCGTTTTGCGGTGTCGATACTAAGGCAGGTGCACAACCGCTGCCTACCAATAAAACCATTAATACCAACAAAACGAATATTTTCTGCATATACTACCTCTTTATTGTCACATTCTCGAACGATCATCAAATTTGTTAGAACCACCGGTTTTTCTTTGGGGTTCTTCTTTTTCGCTCGACTGTTTTTGATAGGTTTGCTTTTGATATGTTTGTTTTTGGTAACCGGTTTTTTTATTTTTGTTTACCACTACCAAAACTACTATCACAGCACCCGCAACAACCGCAACAATAATTACAATAACTATCACGTTAACTCCGCCGGACTTTTCAGATGCTTCTGTTATCATGAAACCGTCGGCCGTTTGTGTGAATTGCAAATACACATTGCTTGTTGCAGAAGCTATGCTTACAACAGGTGCACTCTCGGATGCGTCTATTATGCTTGTGCTAAAGCCTTGTTCTAAGGTTAGGCTAAATTCTACCGCATCTCCGCTCGGAGGGGTAGCCACAACATTGTATTTCCCCAACACCACGCCGTTTGCAACAAATTCGCCTTTGCTGTTAGTTGTTCCGACCATAGGTGTAGGTAACAAGTCGTATGATACTTGAACCGGCATGTTAGCAATTTCGTTGCCGTCTCCGTCCAAGAATTGTACAGTAATATTTTTTGTACCGCCCGCAGAATGAACCCCACTCGACGCAATCGCCGCAGGTGCTTGCGGGGGATCGTTAGAAACACTTAAAACTTCTATGCCTTCGCTCGGCCTGAATTCTATATTCATATAAACATGGTCGGTGTCGTTTGCAATGTCTATGCTATACCTTCCGCCCATATCAACATCGGCTATCGCGGTGCTGTTTGCACGTTGCATATTAATCTCGCCGATACTCTGCTCGCCATCGGTATCTGTTATTGTTATTTTATGTTCTTCCACCGTCACATTTTTAAACTCTACCTTGCCGGTTTCGTCTGCAACCAAGGCGGTTTCGTCTATTACCACCTTATAGTCCTCGCCCGGTGCTTGATCGTAGAATGTGTATATTGTTATGTCTATCTTTCCGGGGTCTTGCACCGGTGTTTGTGTAGGTGCCTCGGTCGGTGCTTCCGTCGGTGCTTCCGTCGGCGCTTCCGTCGGTGCTTCCGTCGGTGTTTCCGTCGGTGTTTCCGTCGGTGTTTCCGTCGGTGTTTCCGTC
>CAYJNC010000056.1:0-9254 GCA_964371185.1 uncultured Christensenellaceae bacterium | reverse complement strand
GTTTTTTTCAAAAAACAGTTGACATTGCATGAAAAGATGTAATATAATGCAAATATCAAAGAAATTACAGAAAATTATTTAAAAATTACAGGAAATTTACAAATAACTTTATTTTACGAACATAATAGATTTTTTAGGAGAAAAGCGGTATGGTAACTATTCTTACAAAGAAAGGTATTACAAAATTAAAATTTTACCGGTAGGACGGTGCTTGATTAATTTGCACATAGATATTTCTTAATTTTACAGAACTAAGTTTAAGTCATATATTAAGTTGCATTATTATAGAGTACTGTCATATCCGCAAGCAAACAATTTGTTTAGCTAATTAATTTTAATTGAATCCGCTTAGGAAAATAATATTTAATAGAATTATATTTGTATAAGTGAGCATAATATGTTTTCCGCGATAAAAGATAATATTATTTCGATTTTGCTTATAATATCAAAGCGAGTTTAATAGTTCCTTTACAATTATTCAATGTTAACAATTATTATAAAAACAAATGATTAAAAACGCTTAGGGTTAATTTGTATTATTACAAATATGCAGAGCAGTGCTGTAATAGGCATAAAGCATATGTGTAATATTATATAAAAACTAATACAAAATTTTCATAAAAAAGGAGGAAAAAAAATGAAAAAGAAATTAGTTTTGGTAGTTTGTATGGTAATGGTGAGTATTCTGGTGTTTGTTGGTTGTGCGCAAAGCACAAATGAACCTGCGGCAGTAGAAGAGACGGCCGCAACTGAAGAAAGTGTTGAAGAAAGTGTTGCTGTTGAAGAGGAAGGCACCCAAGAACAAGCGGTAGAAGCAGAAGGATCGGCTGTTAGTGAGTTAAAAATCGGTTTTTCGGACATGTTAGTTGATGAAATTTCTACCGGATTACAAAATTCTTTTAAAGAATATTGGGAAGCAAATGGAAATGAATGCGTTGTATTAGCTGCTGACGGAAATGCAGATGAGCAATTGCAAACAGTTGAGGATTTGATTACTCAAGAAGTTGATGTGTTGGTTATGAGACCAATCAGTGATGATATCGTAGCTACAGCTGCGGATAAATGCGAAGAAGCCGGAGTTGAGTTTTTCGTGTTAGATATGGCTGCTGATATGGTACCTGACAACGTATCCTTAAACATTACATTCCTAAACCACTATGGATATGGTGTTTCACAGGCTGAATATTTGATAGAGCTAATTGAAGCGGATCCGGAATTTGTTGCAAATATTGGTTACATTTGGCATCCGAACACAGTTCTTGCTCCTGCACAGGCAAGATATCAAGGTCTTGTTGATACACTTGCACCGTATATTGAATCGGGAAGAGCAAATGTTCTTGATGAACAAAGTACAGAAGGCGATACCGCAACATCTGCACAATTTGTTGAAAACTGGATGATTAGATTCCCGGAAATGAATAGTATTGTTGCCGGTAATGATGCTTGTGCATTAGTTGCTTGCGCATCGGTTGAAGCATCCGGAAAAGATTTTGCAGACTTTGAAATCTTAGGTATTGATGGTTCTGAGGCTGCTATAGAATCTATTGCAAACGGACAAATGGATGCATCGGTAGCGATAGACTTTACTGCTGCAATATTAGCGGATTGCGATGTTATTTTAGAGAAATTGGAAGGCGCTGATTTGACGGGAACGGTAGACACTAACTTACCGTCTACTTGTATCACAATAGACAATTATACCGAATATATGTAATTAAATATATGTAATTAAAAAATGTGCTACGGCGTCACTTGTTGTGTATTGAAAAAAGTCGTAATTTGCAGTTTCATCGCCTTGACTTACATTTTAGCATTAAAAAGCCTCGCCTTAGCGGTGCTAAAGCTGAGTATTTTGCCTTAAACTGCAAGCCCGTTCGACAAAATTTAATGAGTCGGACTTTCTCAACACACTCCTTGTTTGACGCCGTAGCATAAAAGAAATATTTTCAAAATAGAGCGTATTAGCGGCATAAAAAATACTTTTATTATGTTTTAGATAAAATTTTAAAGATAATTGAAATTTGAAAGTTATAATCACTTTTTTAAAAAAATAAGAATCGGTATATGAATAATGCTAAATACATTTTATGAAGAGAAAGGACTATAAATGAAATTCACTGTAAACATAGATATGGTGTTCGGAAACATAGATTATTGCGATGCAATTTATGAAGCGAAAAAATTGGGGTTTGATTCAATAGAAATACTATTTATAAAAGATAAAGATATTGATAGATTAGAAGAAGCTGTTAAGGACACAGGAATTAACGTAGAGTTGATTCTTATGGATTTTATAGATTTGACAGACGAAACACAAAGAGAAAAATTTATAGATGCAGCAAAGGAGACCATTGAAATAGCAAAAAGGCTTGGGTGTAATAGGCTTTTAACTGTTTCGGGTCAAAATATATTGAATCTAACGCATTCAAAGCAACTTGAAAACATTGAGTTGGCGTTAAGAGAGCTTTTGCCTTTGTTGAAAGAAAATGATTTTGAATGTTTGTTAGAACCGGTAAATGATAAGGTAGACCATCACGGAACATTTTTAACATACTCAGATGATGCGTTTGAAATTGCAAGGAAAATTAATGATCCACGTATAAAGGTTTTATATGATATTTATCATATGCAGGTTATGGAAGGCGATGTAGTTAGAAGGATAACTAATAATATTGACTTGGTTGGACATCTTCATATTGCCGGTAATCCGGGAAGAAACGAATTTTTTATAGGGGAATTAGATTATTACAACATTATTGAGTTGATTGACGATGCTAAATACGAAGGGTATTTCGGTTTAGAATATGCTCCGGTGCATTCGCCGGAAGATGGGCTTTTAAGAATGCTGGATTTTGCAAAGAGACATGAACAGAATATTTAGATAAAAATAATTAAAATTAATTGTCAAGAGGGGCTGCTATGGGTAATAATGAAAATTTATTAGAGTTGAAAGGTGTTAGCAAAAAGTTCAATGGTGTATTAGCACTAAAGAATGTTGATTTTGAAATTCGGCGTGGCGAGATCAGGGCGCTTATCGGAGAGAATGGCGCAGGAAAGTCTACCATGATGAATTGCATATTGGGAAGCATACCTATGACAGAAGGTGTGATGCTATACAAAGGTAAAGAGAGAGCTTTTAATTCACCTGCCGAAGCATTGAAAAACGGCATTTCGATGATTCATCAGGAAATTAGTTTGGTGCCTACATTAGATATATCCGAAAATATATGGGCCGGCAGAGAAGAAAAATATAGAAAATTCGGATTTATAAGCAATAAACAAAGAATTAAGGCGACGGAAGATTTGTTGGAAAAATTAGAAATTGATTTGGACCCCAAAACAATCGTTTCCAAATTAACGGTAGCTCAGCGTCAATTGGTAGAAATAGTAAGAGCGGTGTCATATGACCCGGAACTTATCATAATGGATGAGCCGACATCGGCATTGTCTGATGCTGAAATAGAAAAAATTTATAAAATAATTCGTTTGTTGGCATCAAATGGAACAGCAATAATTTTCATTTCACATAAATTAGATGAAATATATGAAGTATGTAAAACAATTACGGTTATGAGAGACGGTGAAATAATTGATACAAGAAATAGTGATGATTTGTGTAATGAAGAGCTTATTAGCCTGATAGCAGGCAGAGAGTTAGACGCAATGTTTCCAAAAACAGAGCCGGTTTTGGGTGAAGTTATATTAGAATGTAAAAACCTACAAGTAGGAACCATGGTAAATGATGTATCTTTCTCATTAAGAAAAGGTGAAATTTTAGGCATTTGCGGATTGATGGGTGCCGGTCGAACAGAGGTAATGAGAGCGGTTTACGGCCTTGACAAGTTAGACGGCGGAGAATTGTACATTGAAGGCAAGAAGGTAAATATTCGTTCCCCTAAAGAAGCGATAGAACATGGAATCGGAATGATTACCGAAGATAGGCTTATTTCGGGCACTATAGGCATAATGTCGGTCAGAGATAATATGTCTGTCTCGTATTTAAAAGATATATGCAATGGACTTGGTTTTGTTAATAGAAAGAAAGAGAAAAATGATGTTGATGAATGTATAAGAGATATTGACATTCAAGTATACAGCCAGAATCAAATTATATCAGAAGCGAGCGGTGGAAATCAGCAAAAGGTTATCATCGGTAGGTGGCTACTTACTCAACCGAAAATATTAATTCTTGATGAACCGACAAGAGGTATAGATGTAGGGGCAAAAGCTGAAATTCATCGATTGATGGATAGATTAGTGCATAATGGAATGTCTGTAATTATGGTATCTTCCGAGTTGCCTGAAATAATAGGAATGAGTGACAGAATAATCGTTTTAAGAGAAGGAAAAGTAATGGGAGAATTCGAGGGTAAAAATGTTGATCAAGTGTCACTGATGAATGCGGCATTCGGTATTAATAAGCAGGATGAGAAATAAAAAATATACAAGTAATGGTATCGGCTAATGAAGAGAGGTAAAGTGTTATGAGAAAGCTTGATAATTTTGGCAATAAAGCATTAGATTTTATAATGAATAACAAAGCTTTGGTTTTGGTAATTTTAGTAGGGACGGTATTATCGTTTTCGAGCGAATATTTTCTTAATGTTTCAAATATTTTGAACATTGCTCAACAAGTAACGGCTACTGCAGTGTTAGCTGTGGGCTTTACTTTTATTGTTGCGTCGGAAAATTTAGATTTATCTGTAGGTTATTTAATGGGGTTGATTGGAATAATAGCCGCATTGCTTTCAAAAGTAGAAGGTATGCCGTTTGCGCTGATTGTAGTAATATGTATTGGCGTCGGGATGCTCTGTGAACTTATTAATGCGTTGCTTGGGACATTGCTTGGGATACCGCTTTTTATAAGCACATTGGCAATGGGAAATGTATTTTTAGGTGTAAACTACTTGCTTTCGGGAAATAAAACAATCGGCGGAATAAGCGAAGAGCTAAAATTTGTAGGACAAGGAGATGTAGGGGTAATTCCGATTTCGGTACTATTGCTTATTATTATAGCCATAGTCTGGACTATTATCCTGAATCGAACGAAATTTGGTAAGCATGTGTTGTGTATTGGTGGTAATGCCGAGGCTTCTAAGGTTGCGGGTATTAATGTTAAAGGTGTTACGAATAAAGTGTTTATGCTTACCGGTGTGTGCGTTGCGATTGCCGGTATGATAACTACCGGACGTTCGGGATCGGGGCAACCTACAGCGGGTGCAACGGTGCTGATGGATGTAATGGCTGCGGTTGTTATTGGTGGAACACCGTTGACAGGTGGTAAAGGCAAAGTAATCGGTAGCATATTTGGTTGCATACTGGTAGGTGTTATTAACAACGGCTTGAATTTGATGGGAGTTAGCACAAATTGGCAGTTGATTGCAAAAGGATTATTGATAATATTTGCAGTGTTTATTGATACGCAGGCAACAAAAATTTTGAGCAAAAGAGTGGTGAAATCTTAATTATGTTAAAGTATTCTTTGGTAATAGACGATTACTATTACGAAAACAGCTTGTGTGATAGATTCCAAAAAGCAAAAGATATTGGTTATGATGGGGTGGAAATCATATCAGGATATAAAGAGTTGGATAAAGAAAAAATAAGAAAAGCACTTAGTGATGCAAATATGAAATTGTTTAGTATTACTCCTAACAGTTCTTTGCACAATGCTTTGAGATTTCAATATGACCAAATTTCACCCGAAATAGAGAAAACGATTGTTTTTGCAAAAGAAGTAGGTGCAGAGTGTGTGACATTGTCTTTTGGGAAGATACCGGTTACACAAAACAATGCCTTTGATCTGATTCGAAACAATTTAGAAAAAGTTGTTGAGTTAGCTGAAAAATATGAGATGTTAATATCGGTAGATCCTATTAGCCAAACATATGAAGATAGGGGATTATATATAAATTCTTCAAGTCGGGGTGCTGACATAGTAAAAGAAATAAACTCAGACTACTTAAAAATGATGTATGATTTTTATGCTATTTTTAAGTTGGAAGGCAGGAACATAATAGACATTTCAATGGTTGTGGATTGTGTTAGCAATGTGTGTTTTTCGGCGATACCAACTAAAGATGACTGCTCTAACGGTTTGTTTTACAACTCTGCGAAATTGGCATTGCAGAAATTAAATGATTCGAATAACGACTTTATTGCGAGTTTGAAATATACAAACTTTGCATTAGGATTACAATTGCCGGATGTTTCTTTATGTATCATGAAAGAAATGATAAGAGGAGTAGGAGAATGAGTATATTGAAGATAGATATTCCAATTGATAGCTTCTTTGAAGGATATGAAATGTATGACAAGATTAAGATAGCGGCAGATATTGGATATGATGGTGTTGAAATAGTTGGGGGGTTTAGAGAATTAGAACCGAGTAAGATTAGAAAAGCATGTGAAGACAGCAACGTAAAGTTGGTTAACTTCACTATGAATGAACCTCGAAAGCTTACCCTAAATAAGCCGTACGATGTTATAGAGAAAGAGTATGAATTTGCGGTTAAATTTTTAAATGAAGCAGGTTGTGGAAACTTATTGGTAATAGGTGGAGAAAAAGAGTCGAAATATGATGAACCGAAGGCTGTTATCGTAGAGAATCTGAAGCGTTTATCGGAAAAGGCGGAGAAGTACCGGGTTAGCTTGAATATTGAGCCTATAAATAATATTTTAGAGCACAGAGAACAGTACTTAGCGTATGTTTCTCAGGCTTATGAAATTGTAAAGTGTATCAATTCGCCTTGGGTAAATATTACATATGACATTATACATACACAAGCTGAAGAAGGCAATATCATAGATAACATGTTAAAAATATTGCCTACAATTAAGCATTTGCATATTAGTGCTTTGCCTTTCCATAATGAAGTGTTTTATTTTGAAGTGCAATGCCAAAACTTTTTAAAAGTGTTGGAAACTTCAGGGTATAAGAATTTTGTTGGATTAGAATACTTTGCAAGTTATGATAGCTATCAATCTGCGGCAGACTCACTTATGTTTATAAAGGATTATGCAAATAAAGGGTTGATGGCATATGAACCATTTAACAGAAAGGAAGAGGGCAATGTTTTATTTTAGCTTAGCCATTAACAACTTTTTTAAGTATGATTCGATCTATGAAAGAATAGAGATAGCAGGAGGCTTAGGTTATAGCGGGGTTGATTTGTCGGGGACTGCTTACAATTGCGATCTTAACAAAATAAAAGAGAGCGCAAAGAATAGCGGGGTTGTTATATCGGGCATGACAGTAAACGATGTTGAACAGACTGTCTTAAATCAAAACAGTAAAAACTTGCTTTCGGTTGTCTATGAAACATTAGACAGTGCAGCCGAGATAGGATGTAAAACTGTATATATTTCGTGCGGATCTACGCTTGGCAATGGAGATTACCCTAAGAACTTGGTAATCGAAAATTTAAGAAGAATAGTAGAGCGAGCGGAAAAATGCAATGTGACAATATGTATTAAACCTAAACACAGCAAGAAAGAACAGCCTGCACAATTCTTAGATTCTACTGTGTTAGCATTAGAAATAGTGAGGGCGATCGACTCGGACTATTTAAAGGTTTATTATGATGTTTATAATATGCAGTTGATGGAAGGGAATATTATACAAACAATAAAAAATCACTATATGGATATAGGGTATATATCTATCTCGGGCGTGCCCGAACAAATAGAGCCTTTCTATGGTGAAGTTAATGCTGCGTTGGTATTAGATGAAATATCAAAATACTACAAGGGGTTTATAGTCCTTGACTATTTCCCGAGTTATGACAGCTTGTTATCTGCTTCAGATAGCTTAAAATATGTTAACAATTTTAGGGTGAATTCGGCTACTGTTTATAAAGATAAAGCATTATTGCCGAAAAACATAAGAAATCCTAAAATCTATATTAATAAATAAAAAGGAGAAAGAATTATGCCGTGTGTTAGAATTTATGGACCGGAAATTAGTACAGACAAAAAGAGGGTGATCGCGAATACGTTGGCCGATATGGCTGCAGAGGTGTTTAATGTACCTAAAGATGAGGTTGGCATCTTCTTACTGGAAATGCCACTTGATTCTATTGCGCCGGGTGGCGTGTTGTTGAGCGACCATGATACAAGAGAGGATAAGGAGTTGTTAAATCATGCACATATGGTTTTTGCATTAGTTGAAGGACCGCCGATGAAAGATGAAAGTAATGATTTAAAACGCAAAATAATTGAAATTGTGACGGATTCTGTGATGGAAGCCTATGGACTTTCCTCTAAGAGACATCTTACGGTGAGGATTAATGATTATCCGGGAAACTCAATAGGGAATGGCGGAATATTATTGATTGACAGGTAGTCGGGGAAAAATAATATTTCGGCAGAATTGGCATGAATAGGAGGAATAAATATGAAATTGTTTAAACATTTAATGCACGTGACACTTTTTGCAAACGATTTAGAAGCGTCATTAGAATATTATGAAAAGTTGGGAATCGAAGTTATTTTTGATATGAAGCTTAATGAGGGAGATAAACCGTGGAACTATTACCTGCGGGTAGCTCAAGGTGAATATATTGAAATTCAGGCGTTGGATAGTGTTGCACCAAGCCCGCATCCAAGCCCTAAAAAAGCAATAACTCACCCCGATAGAGGGTTATGGCATTTTGCTCTTGAAACAGACGACTTGAGAGCAAGTATTGAAGAATTAAATAAAAGGGGAATCACGGTTTGGAAAGATCCCGAAAAAAGTGGAATAGTAAAAGACTATGACAAAGATGTTCATCATTCCGAAGACGGTTGCGAAGTTGCGTGGTTGATTGATCCTGATGATAATCCGATAGAAATAATGCAACAAATAGGGAATACATTGCAAAAACAATTTGACTATGCAGATTAAGGTGAACTTATCAAAAGGGAGAAGTATTTAATGGAAGTTTTAAAAACTATAGAAAAAAGACGAAGTGTAAGAAGCTATCTGACAAATAAAATTGAAGATGAAAAAATAACTGCTGTTGCACAAGCGTTTTCATTTGCACCTTCGGCAAGAAATTTCCAAAAACGGAAACTGATAATCATTAAGAATGAAGAAACAAAAAAAATGATAAGTGCTGCGGCAAACGACAACCAATTCATATTAGAAGCGCCTATTACTTTGGTGGCTATTGGCATAGACCATGAAGTTATGGCGTGTGGACAAAGAAGAGACACCGTTGATGCTTCTATTGCGTTTGCGTATGCAATCTTAGAAGCGTCCGAGCAAGGCCTTG